>NZ_CP022359.1:0-193338 GCF_002216875.1 Shewanella bicestrii
GTCTCATCAGAGCAAGCATGGGATGCTTATCGAGAACTCCGTTACAATAGAACAGTGTGAAACAAGCGGCCATTGGCCGCTTTGAACTTTCACATGTGAAAGTTTTTCGCCTCCCGCTCTTATCATCTCCTCGAATAAACCTCCATAAAGTGCCCAAAATGGGCCGTAACAGCACTGTTCCTAGATTGATCAATTAAGAGACGATTACTCCGTGATGACGACAAGTTATTTGGAGGGTCTATGTCCGCACAAGCTCACGTCAGAGAAAGCGAAAGCTCATCTGGTTCATTCATCTCCTGGCAGTTCCTTGTCTGGCAGGTGATGTTCGTTATAGGTGTTGTTGCAGGGATGAACCTGGAACACGCATTCAATTTTCTAGGTTAATGGGAGGAAGTGTGAACCTTAATAAACAATTTTTCTGGTTTTTGATGAACGCGGTGCTGATGTGCATCTTCATCGTTCCAGTGGCCGTCGCGTTTTGGCTGTCTGCTTTTGCGGCAGGTTTTGACTGGAGTCAGTGGGTTAAGTTGGCTGCTGATACGGCCAACAGAGCTGCAAGTGACCCGGCCAAGGCTCTGGGCACGGTTCAGACCTACTGGGGCATTCTCAGCTTCTTCCTGCTGGCGGCGTACAGTCTGATGTTCAAGTTTAAAGCCAATGCTAACAAGGAAGTGAAAACTCTGGGGGTGGCCCGACCAGCCAATGAAGTTAGCGTTGCGGCTTCGGAAAAACATTCGGAAGCGGTTCCTCAAAATCAATAACCGATCCAGTAAACGCAAAAAAGGCGGCTTAGGCCGCCTTTTTTTATTTGTCGCTGGAAGTGCCCGAAAAGGGCGCGAAGCCGTGGCAGAAAATCAGTGACCCTGAATGAGAATACAGGCCACTAGGAAAAGAAGAGGGTTGCTATGAAGCCTGTAAAGATACCGCGCCGGGTCGATGAGCCCCCGCATCTGCTGTTGTGGAGCGCAGATGAGTTGGCCCCGATGCTTTTGGGGCTAACGATAGGGGTCATCATCGGTAAGGCCCTGATCTGCTTTCTGGGGGGGTTACTTGTAACCAACCTTTATCGCCGATTCAGGGATAACCATCCGGATGGATACCTGCTCCACATGATCTACTGGGCCGGGTTCATCATGACCAAGGCCAAATCTCTCAAGAATCCGTTTGTCCGGAGGTATTTGCCTTGAACCTGAAAAAGTATCTCAAGACCTGGGAAGGGACCCAAACAGAAAATAAGTGGGGACGAATCTTCCAGGGTGGTCTTATTGCTATCGTTTTCCTGCTGGTGGTCCAAGTATTCAGCAAGGAAACCATCGTCACTATCCAGCCTTTCACGCTCACGGAAGAAGCCTGGGTGACGAAAAATAACGCCTCTCAGTCCTATAAAGAGGCTTGGGGTTTCGCTTTTGCTCAGCTCCTTGGCAATGTGACGCCAGGAACCGTTGACTTTGTGAAAGAACGGATCACCCCGCTTCTCTCCCCGAGCATCTATCAGGACGTGATTGATGCCATCGAAATTCAAGCTCAACAGATCAAGAACGACCGCGTAACCATGCGGTTTGAGCCGCGTTTTGTTGAGTACGAGCCCAAGAGCGACAAGGTGTTTGTCTACGGATATTCCTACGTCAAAGGGGCTTCTTCTAACGAAGAGCGTAGCGAACGCTCCTACGAGTTCGCCATCAAGATTTCAAACTACGCGCCCGTGCTGGACTACATCGACACCTATGTAGGAAAGCCACGCACCAAAACTGTTTTGGAGCAACTCCAGCGCAAAGAAGAAAACCGGAGAAAGCATGAAGAACAACGCTAAACTTTCGCTCCTGGCGCTGTCCTTGGCGCTTGGAACTTCAATGGCCTATGCCTCGGATGACATTCCTGTTGTCCCGGCCAGTGTTATGAAAAAGGATGTTCCTGCCCCTGTGACGTCAGGACAAAGCTCCCATGAGGTTGTGGGCAGCATGAATGAAAACCCCTTACTGACGATGAAGCCGGGGGTTAACCAGATCATCCCGATAGCCGTTGGTCATCCGAACCGAATCGTCACGCCTTTCAGCAATCCTGAGATCGTTTCAACATCTCTGACCGGGGCGACGGATAACGGCCAGTGTGGTGAGGTCTGCATCAAAGAGAATGTGGTCTATGTCGCCACGGATAAGCAGTATCCGGTGACTATGTTCATTACTGAAAAAGGCTCGGAAGCCCAAGCTCTCAGCCTGACGATGGTTCCCCGTCGTATTCCGCCCAGAGAAGTCTTTCTCAAGCTCGATGGTGGTGTAGGTATCACTGGTGCTTTTGCCAATACCAAGGCTGAGACCTGGGAACAGAGCCAGCCTTATGTCGAAACCATCCGGTCAGTATTCCGAAAGATTGCTCTTGGTGAAGTCCCTCAAGGTTACACGTTGAACCGCATCCCTGCTGGTGCTGCGGTGCCGAGCTGCGCTCATCCTGGGGTAAAGGTGGATTTTAGCAAGGGGCAATACATGATGGGCCACCACCTTAACGTGTTCATCGGTGTCGCCCTGAACGTCTCTGATCAGCCTATTGAGTTCAAAGAGGCGTTGTGTGGGAGCTGGGATGTGGCTGCGGTGACTACGTGGCCGCTTAACGTGCTTGAGCCCGGCCAGAAGACGGAGATCTATGTGGCGAAGAAGCAGAAGCGTGGTCTCGCACCAACGTCTAAGCGTCCATCGCTGCTGGGAGGTGCCCAATGATTAAGCGATTTTGGACACAGTTAGACCCCAACAAGAAGCGTTGGGTGTCTATCGCTGGCGGCGTCTTCGTTCTTTTTGCGGTCGTGACAATGTTCTCTGGTGAACCCAAGAAAGAAGAGAAGCGCGGTCGCCAAGAAACCATCAAGCACGTTCTCACAGACAAAAACACCCGTGAGATCGGGATAGATTCGTTGTCTGCCGATGTGAAGATGGTGTCTCGTGAAAACTCCGACCTGAAAAAGGAGCTGGAACGAGTCAAGAAAGAGCTGGAGGAAACCAAAACCACTGCCGGGAAATCCAGTGATGTTGGCCGTGAGATGACCCGCCTTCGTCAAGATTTGGACCGCCTGACCCAGAAGAACATGGAATTGGCTAAGAAAGTCGAAACCGGCGCTGCTGGTGGAAAAACATCCTCTTCATCAGAGGATGCCAGAGCCGATGTTAATGGTGCATCTGGTGGTGATGGTCAGTTCATGGAGAAAAAGCTCGACTACAAAGATCCAGCATCCTTTTTTCGGGACGCACCGCTTCCTGACTCGAAGGGTGGGGCTCCTGCAACTGGCAAGGGAGACGGTCGTGATGCAACTAAACCAGGCATCCAAATAGTGAGCTACTCGCAGAAAGCGCCAGAAGTTGAAGAGAAGGACAACAAGGATGATGAGTCTATCTACCTACCTTCTGGCTCCATCCTGACAGGGGTGCTCATCAACGGTATGGACGCACCAACATCTCAAGGTGCTCGTCGAGATCCGTTCCCTTCGACCCTCAGGATTCAGAAAGAGGCTATTTTGCCTAACCGCTTCCGTGCGGATGTTCGTGAGTGCTTCCTGATTGTTTCAGGCTATGGAGATCTCAGTTCAGAGCGAGCGTACCTGCGTGGCGAGACCTTCTCGTGCGTTCGGGATGATGGGGGGGTCATAGAAGCGAAGCTGGATTCCTATGCAGTGGGTGAAGACGGTAAGGCCGGTGTCCGTGGTCGCGTCGTATCGAAGCAGGGGCAAATCATCGCCAAGAGCTTGATGGCAGGCTTCCTTGGTGGCGTTTCCGAAGCCTTTGACGTCAATCCTGTGCCGGTCGTCAGCACTAACCCTGGCTCAAATACCCAGTACCAGTCTGTGTTCTCCGACCAGATGTTGCAGGGAGCAGCAGTGAAGGGGGCCAGTAAGGCGCTAGATCGCATCGCTCAGTTCTATATCGACATGGCCGAAGGCATCTTCCCCGTTATCGAGGTCGATGCTGGCCGTCAGGTAGACATCATCGTGACCAAAGGAACCAAGCTACAAATTCGTTCCACCGGGGGAACCAAGAAATGAAAAATTTGAACATTTTGACCAGAAAGGGCAGTTCCAGAGGCGAGGCTCAAAAGGAACAGGCAGTAAGATCCGCAAAGATGTTGGGGGTGGGTGCAGCGCTACTTATTTTGTCGGGCTGTTCGACGTTCAACATCGGCAAGGATGAGTATAGCTGTCCGGGAATGCCGAATGGTGTTCAGTGTATGTCAGCGCGAGACGTTTACGCCGCAACCAATGACGGAAATGTCCCGCGCCCAATGAAACCAGAGGAAGTCGAGGCCAAAGCGGAAGCGGATGGCGAAGGTTCCTCAAACGTTTCAGCGAACTCATCTAGCTCCGGAGACCCGGTGATTGACAACTATGTCGCACCGCGTCTTCCGGATCGCCCGATTCCAATTCGTACACCAGCACAGGTTATGCGGATTTGGGTAGCTCCCTGGGAGGACACCAATGGTGATCTCATCGTGACAGGGTATGTCTATACCGAAATCGAACCGCGCAGGTGGGTGATTGGGGATGGCACACCGCAAAGTGAGCCAGTTTTGAGACCGCTGCAAACGGTACAACACGAACCGAAGTCTGAAACAACCAAATAGGAGATGTTCTTGATGAACGCAAATCAGTTGGCGAATGCCTCAAGTAAAAACAACGCACTCTTCCTCTTCCTGGGGTTGATGGTGGTAGCCTTCCTGCTCGTGCCGGATCAGGCCCACGCTGGTACTGGTGGTACAGCGTTTGACGACGTATGGGTAACTCTCAAGGATTGGACCCAAGGTACTTTGGGTCGAATCGTTGCGGGTGCGATGATCCTGGTCGGTGTTGTTGGTGGTATCGCTCGCCAGAGCCTCATGGCTTTCGCTATGGGTATCGGTGGCGGTATGGGCCTGTACAACTCCCCGACCGTAGTGGAATCCATCATGTCTGCTACTCTGGAACATGCAGAGAAGGTCATCCCGGCTGTTGTGCAACTCAGCAATGGCCTGGGGGTGTAAAAGACACCTTGCCGTTAATCAACGGGTGATAGGGGCAGCCTAAAAGCTGCCCTTATTTTTTGGCAAAAAGTCCAGTCATAACAAATTCCAACTATTTCCTTATTTGCTCAAAAAGGGCACTTCCACAGCCCATGTTTATGCACTCCCTCCCGTAACCTCCAGCATTGGGTTCTTGTAACTCAAAACGAATGGAGAATGCGATGATCAATTTCAAGCCTAAAATTCCGGCGATGCTTGGGGCTCTGGCGGTTCTTACCGCTGGTGCTGCTCATGCAGAGCTGCTGGAATACACCTTTAAGGCTCCAGATGGTACGCAACGGTCTCTGACTCCGAATGCCAACTATGCCAACCCAACGGGCAATATCTCGTTTGCCTTGAGTGCCGGTATCGACCGAAAGGTAAAGATTTCGGTGATTCGGTCGGATGGAACAGTGGTTTCGACAGCGACCAGCCACCTTCTTGGGGCTACTGATCGCATCACAGTGGGTGGAAAATCCTACTATGGTGCGGAACTTCAACTACCGGCTCCTTCCGAGGGAGTCTACAAACTAAGGGCCGAAATACTGGCGTCAGACGGAAGTTCCGTTCAGACTGATGAATACCCGCTTCAAGTCGATACGACAGCGCCAAGTTTGGCAAACGTGACAGTAAAAGGGGAATGGAACCGGGCGCTTTCTGATGGAACGCTACTGCGAGGTCCTAACCGATTTTCAGGTATAGATGTGTCTGCATCTGATGCCGGTTCTTCGGTTTCCTCTATACAGGCGTATGCTGTAGATAGCAAAGGCAAGAGGAGTCCTGTTGTCTCGGTTAATTACGCCAACGGCCAAGGCCAGTTGTTGAACTGGAGCACTGTGTTCCCTAATGGGGAGGATCTATATACGCTTCATTTCGAGGCCCTGGATAAAGCAGGGAACAAAGGGTCAATAGCCTATCCTATTGCTTGGGATTCAGTAGGTGCAAAGTCTGGAGAGAATCCTGAGCCAGTAGCAGTGTATGACCCTAAGAACCCGCAGGCCTCAACTTTTAAGGTTAATGGTCAGGCCCTATCAGGTTTTGCGCCTTATCAGAACGGAATGACCATTTATTCCGATACCTACAGGGTGCTCTACCGGATACCCAAAACAAACTCCTATCCTTCTTCACCTTACGGTGCTCAAAGCGGTAACTGGTGTGATTATAAAAACTGTATTGAAGGCAATATCATTGCCGAAGACGGTACATATGATTATCGGCAGACGCAAGCTGATGTATTCCAGCAACATGGGACAAAAACTAAGTCGTTTATTATTTACGACTGGGTTATGAACTCTCTTGGTAATACATCCGTCAGTGTGAAAGCTGATCCATCGGTTAGCTTGGCTCCCATCGGTAAGTATGTTGAATATCTTAGGGATGATGGTCAGTGGGTCCGCGGTGAAACCATTAATATGAGCTCAGTTAACCATTATAAAAAACTGAGATTTCATGTTGAGCCGAGACCTTACGCTCAGGAGTTATGGGGATCTTGGTTGCCTACTACTAAAATTCCGGCAAATGCTTCTTATGCAGAAGTGGATACGGATATATCGTTCAGTGGGCGCTCATGTTCATGGCCTGGATATTGGTCTCGACCGGAAGGGAAGCCTGAACTTCCGTCTGATCGGATTGGGGCAACGTTCTGCTATGACCTTAACCCTCCTGAAATTGCTGGGTTAGAACGAAATGGGCGGATTTTTAAAGCTCATTTCCGTGAGCCTGATTCATTTGACGGTTGGGGTGTTAACCAGTGGGTTATTTCTAACAACTCAAGTGCGTCTGCGATAACCTCGACTGGCGAAGAACGTCCGTTGTCTCGTACTGAAGTTCTTCGTAGTAGCACAAATGATTGGTTTTTCACATTTTCTGCTGAGAATCTGTCAGAGGGCACATATACCGGCATATCTCTCGTAGCTAAAGATGCTTTCGGTAATGAGGTTAAGCAGGTATTCACTGGCTCCCAATATGCTATGAGCATAGATAATTCAGCGCCGACACTAACCGTATCGATCAGTGATGGAGCACCAATCCAGTCTTTGGATGATGTTGTAATCACCTTGACTGATACTGCCGACCCGAGTCCTAAGCTGACCTCTATTGCCCTCGTCGGAGGCCCAGCCGATGACAAGGTGCAGTTGTCTTGGCGTGAGGAGTCGAAAGGTCGATTCCGCCTTGAGTACCCGGTAATGTTCCCGTCTTTGAAGGAAGGGGAATCTTACACGCTGACTGTTTCCGGTGAGGACGCACAAGGCAACGCGGTTCAAAAGGCGGTTGGCTTCGAGTACAAACCGCGTCAGGTGATGCTGGCGGATGGGATGGATGGCAAGGTTATGGTCCCCGCTGTCACTCATGAATTTGTTCATGCAGATGGCAAGCGGATCATCGAGACCAAGCCGCTGACGCTCAGTGATGGTGCTGTCGTGACAGGTTCATACGACGTGTTTGCGACCCTCCGTTCTGATGCGAAAGTGCCGCTGGTGGTGAATGGGGTGCGTATCGAGCCGGGCCAGACAATGGGGATCATGAGCCAACATGATTTCGGTGCGTCAGGTGGTCGTTTGAGCATTCCGGTTAAACCGGCTGTTCCTGATGTGGTCGGCTCTTCCAGTCTTCTTGTCATGACCTCCGCGCCGAACTCACCCATCTTGGTTGTGGACATCAATACCTGGAAAGGGACGGCCAAGCTCTCGGCTGAATCATGGACAATTCGCCAGGTTATTGACCCGGTGAAAATCTATGCCCTGCCAGAGTCGGGTGTGCCTTGCCGGTTCACCACGAAAGAGGATGTGGCTATGGCCGCAGACCCAATTCGTGACCCGGTGTGTTTGCTCCAATGGGACAGAACTCCGGATGAGGCTGAACAAACTACGCAGGACAACAACGGGATGAAAGTTGCCGGGCTGGTGGGGCAGGCTGTGAGCATTGGTGAACAACCTGTCGAATACAGCCTGTACCTGTTCAGTGGTGACGGTTCCAAGGTAAAAGTTGGGTCTGGCTCTCAGAACCTGACGGTAACTACTGCCTATGGCTCTGTTGGTTACACCCCGATTGATGACATTGCTCAGGTGAATCGCGTCATTGAAGACTTTGATGTGAACTTCAAGCAGAGCAAAGGTCCTGATTGTTCAATCACTCTCAGTGCTGACCGTGCGAAAAACGAGGCCGCGAACAAAGCTGTTGGCAGTGCAAGCCGCACCTGTCTGTTCGAGTGGCAGCAGATCCCCGATGGACTGGTCCAAGACCCGTTATCGGAATCTCCTTCGTTGTCAGGTTCCCTGGCCGAGAACGGTGATCACCCTCTGGGGTGGCGGGTAAGTATTTTCACCCGTAACGGCACTCGGGTGACGTTGAACGACGAGACTTTCAATGTCGAAGCGGTTGACCCACCAGCTCCGACCGTTGAACTAGCCTCCGACTACAACTTCAAAGACAACATCTACTTGGTGCCGATGACAGGTAACTACCTGGGTGATGCCATTATCAACTCTGAACGAGCTGATCTGGATATTGCCATATCGCGCAACTCTGATGTTCTTGAGTCTGAGACCTTCACTCCGGGATGGGGTGCCACCAATAAGGTGTATCGCCGCATCAATACCGATGAGCGAGCGTTGTGGGAGGAGACCACCTACAAGGTGAACGCGGCCTACAACAAGGTGCCTGATGTGAAGACTGAGGTTGTCTACCGGGCTATCTCTGCACCTTCTGACAGTATCCGTCCTATCGTTGAAGTTAAAGGTGATACCGCGATTGACACCCAGGCATTGCCGGTTAGGGTTCTCATCCGTGATCAGTACAAACCTGATGGTGACTATGACGCTAACACGATGGGGGTGTGGAAAGTACGCCTGATCCAGCAAAAGGCCTACAACGAGACGGTTGCGCTCACTGATTATGCGGAAGCATCGAACGGTGAAGCTCAGTTCTCAGTAGACCTGTCTGGTGTGGATACTTCCTCCGTCCGTATCGCTGCTGAGGCTGTTCTGGAAAGCCCTGTTGAGGGTTACAACCGCACAGAGTTGTCTATCAGACCTGCCTTCTTGACAGTGCTTCGTGGTGGTGCCATCGGTGCTGGCGTGGAGGCTCGCAAGTTGTCTGGTGAAGCTCCGTTCACTGCTGTGTTCAAGCTATCTTTGGACGACCGTCAGGATCTCCGGGCTACCGGCCAGGTTGTGTGGGAAACCAGTAAGGACGACGGTAAAACCTGGGAGCAGTTCATCCCAGAAGATCGATACAAGTATCAGCTTGTGAAGACCTTCGACAAGGGGGAGTACCAGGTTCGGGCCAAGGTGGTGAACGTCAACTCAGGTGCGGAAAAGTACACCGAAGCGGTCAGTGTTGTCGCTTACGACAAACCTGATATTGCTGTTATCGGCCCGACCACGTTGTTTGTCGGAAGTGAAGGCAAGTACACAGCGAACCTGACGTTGAACGATGAGCCAATCTCCGGTGGCAATGCCATTGTTGAGTGGTCTACTGACGGTGGCAAAACCTACGCGCAGACAGGGGATAGCATCACGCTTTCGAGCGATGAAGAAACCCGATACCGCCTGTGGGCTCGTGTGCGCTCTGCCACTGCACCGGCTGATGACGGCTATGCCTATGAAGTTGCGAAAACGGCAGTTGACTTCCGAGCAGTGAAGGCCCCCCGTCCTTACGTGACAGGGCCGCGAGTCATTGAGACCGGTAAGAAGTATGTGTTCAAAGCCGAAACCAGCCTGCCTTACCGTGGGATGGACGTGAAGCTGAACGGGTTCTTCACGCTGCCTGATGGCTCAATTGTGCAGGGTGATACTGCTGAGTACGTGCCTTCGGACACTGACCTCAACCAGGCTACTGTAGAAACGAAGTACACCACCTGGATCGAAGGATACCGAGATCAGGGTGCAGAAGCCTCGCATAGCCTACGCTCCCGCGTGTGGCAGTATGTATGGCCGAGCTTCGGAATGCAGGTCAGGAAGAACGCTGACGTGGCTCCTGCGACGATCACCGCGTCAGTGCGGCCAATTGCCTTCAACGGCAAGCTGGAAGAACCGACCTACGAGTGGGAGTTGCCGGAAGGCGCAGTGATTCAGGATCAGCGGCAGGATATTGTCCGGTCCTTTGTGATCAATGAGCCGGGCGATTACAACATCAAGGTGACTGTCCGTGATGCTCGCGGCCATGAAACCGTGATCGAGCAACCGCTCAAGATCGGCCAGGCAGAGCCCTATGCTATCGACCTGCAATACTCTGGCTCGAACAAATACGAGCGTGAGCCTCTGGATGTGCTGTTGCGACCGTACATTTCTGGCGGCCACCCACGCGACCGTATTTCGACTCGCGTCTACTCGGTAGATGGTACGCCGTTGGAAAGCAGCGGTTACTACGGCAGAGCAACTCTGGGCGCTGGTGAGCACAGCATCAAGCTGAAAATAACCTCAGAAATGGGGCATGAAGCTGAGGGCGAGGTGAACATCAATGTGGCAGAGAACAAGTTGCCTGCATGTAGCCTGAGCTCACGAGAGACCGTTGGGTCGTGGATCGTTTATGCGAACTGCGAAGATACCGATGGCCGCATGAAGTCCTACGAATGGACCATTGCCGGTGAGTTGCAGAGCATCAGCTCTGATCGAGTGACTATCAGCAAGGGCACCTATGAAACGATGCCGACCATCTCTCTGGTTGGGGTCGATGACTCTGGTGGCAAATCCGAAGCTGTTACCATGAACTAAGGTTCATTCCTCTCAAAGCCCGGTTCAGACCGGGCTTTTTTTTGTATCGCGCTGGAATTGTCCAAATTGGGCTATTACAGAGGCGAGTCTATTTCCCTCCCCCGGATACACTGCCCAGCATCCAGTAATCCAATCTTAGGGGATAGACATGCGGACAAAATTACTCGGGGCGCTGATGGTGTTCGGGATTATTACCGGCACGGCTCATGCGTCATCGAAATTGGAAATCACCGATCCCAGAGCGGCGAAGATAGAGGACATCGTAGAGCTACCCATCAAAGGGGTTCGAGCCGTCCAAAGTGATGGGCAGATCATGTTCCTCTCTGAAAACGGGCGATTTGTTATTTCAGGACAAATCTACGACCTGTGGAGCAAGAAGCCCCTCAACACGATGTCCCAAATGAGGGATGTAGCGGAGCGTATCCACTTCAAGAGCATGGGCATGGATGTGGACACGCTGAACACCGTTTCGATGGGGCGTGGTGACAAAGAGGTGGTGGTCTTTGTCGATCCTAGATGCGCGGTTTGCCATCAGCTCATGGGTGATGCCAAATCGCTGGTGGATGATTACACCTTTAAATTTATCGTGATTCCTGCTCTGGGTGCTGAGTCCAACCGCTTGGCAAAGAACTTGTACTGCGCGAAAGACAAAACCCACGCGCTCGATGCGCTGATGAACAACACCTTGGGTTCCCTTCCTTCAAAAGAAACCTGCGACCCCGGCCAATACGATCAAACGCTGCTGACAGCTCATTTCATTGGGATTGAGGGCGTTCCGTTCGTGGTTGCTCCGGATGGTCGTGTCAGCAAAGGACGTCCGAAGAACCTGAAATCATGGTTGGAGAGTGTTGAATGATCGTAACCATCAAAAAGAAACTCGAAGAAACGTTGATCCCGGAGCACTTGCGAGCTGCCGGGATTATTCCTGTCCTGGCCTATGACGAAGACGATCATGTCTTCCTTATGGATGACCACAGTGCAGGCTTTGGTTTCATGTGTGAGCCCCTGTGTGGTGCCGATGAAAAAGTTCAGGAGCGAATGAACGGTTTCCTGAATCAGGAGTTCCCGTCGAAGACTACGCTCCAGTTTGTTCTGTTCCGCTCCCCGGACATCAATCAGGAGATGTACCGGATGATGGGGTTGCGTGATGGCTTCCGTCACGAGCTGCTGACATCTGTCATCAAGGAACGGATTAACTTCCTCCAGCACCACACGACAGAACGCATATTTGCCAAGACCAACAAAGGTATCTACGACAATGGCTTGATCCAAGACCTCAAGCTGTTCGTTACGTGCAAAGTCCCCATCAAGAACAATAACCCGACTGAAAGCGAACTCCAGCAGCTCGCACAGCTTCGCACGAAGGTCGAATCATCGCTTCAAACCGTTGGTCTGCGTCCCCGCACAATGACGGCGGTGAACTACATCCGGATCATGAGCACCATCCTGAATTGGGGGCCGGATGCTTCATGGCGACATGACTCTGTGGATTGGGAGATGGATAAGCCCATCTGCGAGCAAATCTTCGATTACGGCACTGATGTGGAAGTCAGCAAGAACGGCATCAGGCTGGGGGACTACCACGCGAAAGTCATGTCAGCGAAAAAGCTGCCTGACGTTTTCTACTTTGGTGATGCGTTGACCTATGCCGGGGATCTCAGCGGCGGCAACTCCAGCATCAAAGAAAACTACATGGTTGTGACCAATGTGTTTTTCCCTGAGGCAGAAAGCACGAAAAACACTCTGGAGCGCAAACGCCAGTTCACTGTAAACCAAGCCTACGGGCCGATGCTCAAATTCGTGCCGGTGCTGGCGGACAAAAAGGAGAGCTTCGACACTCTCTATGAGTCCATGAAAGAGGGGGCTAAGCCAGTCAAGATCACCTACTCGGTGGTTTTATTTGCTCCAACCAAAGAACGTGTTGAAGCGGCGGCGATGGCCGCACGAAACATCTGGCGTGAATCTCGGTTCGAGCTGATGGAGGATAAGTTCGTTGCTCTGCCGATGTTCCTCAACTGCCTGCCATTCTGTACAGACCGGGATGCAGTGCGAGACCTATTCCGCTACAAGACCATGACAACCGAGCAGGCGGCTGTGGTCCTGCCGGTGTTTGGGGAATGGAAGGGGACCGGGACCTATCATGCAGCGCTGATTTCCCGCAACGGCCAGCTCATGAGTCTGTCTCTTCACGACAGTAATACCAACAAAAACCTGGTGATCGCAGCCGAATCCGGCTCGGGTAAATCGTTCCTTACCAACGAACTGATTTTTTCCTACTTGTCCGAGGGTGCTCAGGTCTGGGTTATTGATGCCGGTAAGTCCTACCAGAAGCTGTCGGAAATGCTCAATGGCGACTTCGTTCACTTTGAAGAAGGAACGCACGTCTGCCTCAACCCGTTCGAGCTCATACAGAACTACGAGGACGAAGAAGACGCGATTGTCAGCCTCGTTTGTGCAATGGCGTCGGCCAAAGGCTTGCTGGATGAATGGCAAATCTCTGCGCTGAAACAGGTCCTTTCTCGCCTGTGGGAAGAGAAAGGTAAAGAGATGAAGGTTGACGACATCGCTGAGCGCTGTCTGGAAGAAGAAAACGACCAGCGCCTCAAGGATATTGGTCAGCAGCTCTACGCCTTTACGTCGAAAGGTAGCTACGGGAAATACTTCTCTCGCAAGAACAACGTCAGCTTCCAGAACCAGTTCACTGTACTGGAGCTCGATGAACTGCAAGGGCGTAAGCACTTGCGTCAGGTTGTACTGCTCCAGCTTATTTACCAGATCCAGCAAGAAGTATTCCTGGGTGAACGTAACCGCAAGAAAGTCGTCATCGTGGATGAGGCCTGGGACCTGCTCAAAGAGGGCGAGGTCTCGGTCTTCATGGAACATGCCTACCGCAAATTCCGTAAGTACGGTGGCTCCGTTGTCATTGCAACGCAGTCCATCAACGACCTCTATGAGAACGCAGTGGGCCGCGCCATCGCGGAGAACTCGGCCAGCATGTACTTGCTCGGCCAAACCGAAGAAACCGTGGAATCTGTTAAACGTAGCGGTCGTCTGACCCTTTCAGAGGGCGGGTTCCACACCCTCAAGACGGTACACACCATCCAGGGCGTGTACTCAGAAATCTTTATCAAATCGAAGAGCGGCATGGGCGTCGGACGCTTGATAGTGGGCGACTTCCAGAAGCTGCTTTATTCGACCGATCCGGTGGACGTTAACGCCATCGACCAGTTTGTGAAACAAGGCATGAGCATTCCTGAGGCAATCAAGGCCGTGATGCGAAGCCGTCAGCAGGCTGCATAACCAGGGAGACAGTAATGGACATTAAATCAATCGCAATCGCCGCCATTCTCGGTGCCGCTGGTGGCTTCGGCGGTAGCTACTACGTGATGAGCGAACAAACGGCAAGCATCCATCAGCGTTTGAATCAAACCCCGCCAGTGGTCGTGGTTGACTTCGCTAAAGTGGCGTCGGCGTATCCCGCTGGTGCCTCTCAGGAGGAAGTTGAAAGACTGATGGTCAAGACCAATGACGCAATTTTGAAGTTGAAAGACGCAGGTTATTTGGTCCTTGACGCAAGTGCTGTCGTCGGTGCTCCAAGTGACGTGTACCTCCCTGATGAGGTGCTGAAATGAATTTTCCACTCAAGAAGTATTTCGTCAAAAAGGAATCCTGGAAGCGCTTCGGGGTTAAGGCCGGTGTGACACTACTGGTTCTTTGGGCTGCTGGTGCGGCCTTTGCCAGCCGCTACCGTATTGGCATTGATCCACAACAGGAGAAGTGCCTGCCGGGTTACACCTTCTTCCTCATTGATCTGAACGACCAAACTCTGGAGAGGGGAGCTGTTTACGCCTTCCAAGCCAAGAACATGCAGCCTTTCTACAAGGACGGGACTCGCATGGTCAAAATCCTCACCGGTATGCCGGGGGATAAAGTCGAGATCAACGATAAGTGGAAGATCACCGTCAATGGTGATGTCGTCGGAGAGGGGCTCCAGCTCGCAGGGAAACTACATCTGCCAGAGAGCCACTTTTACGGCAAGACCACGCTGAAAGAGAATAACTACTGGTTTATGGGCAAAAGCCCATTCAGCTTCGACTCACGTTACTGGGGGACTGTGAAAAATGATCAGATCATTGGCCGCGCATATCCCCTGTTCTAAGAGCGTTCTGGTGGCGTTGATATTCTCTGTGGCTGGCGGGGCATACGCTCAAGAGTCTCCGCTCACAGAGCAGGATAAGGCGCTTATTGAGAAAGGAAAGCAAATTGCCCAAAAGGCCCAGAAGATGGAAATGCCATCTCTGTTGCAAAACCAACACATGGACGAGGCTCAGGCCGAAGCCAAGGCATTTTTCAAGCAGCTCCAAACTACTAACCCAACGCTCAAGGAGATGCACCGGAAACAGGCTGAAAAGGGTATCTACTCTGACCATCGGATACTGGTTTTCGCCTCGTTGTCTCTTGGCGAACAGGGGTTAGATGACGTCCTAACGGCGGTGTCAGGCCAGCCTGATTCTGTAATTGTGTTCCGTGGCATCCCGGAAGGAATGAACTTGGGGCAGGGAGTTAAAGCTATTCAGGCGCTCGCGGCCAAAAAAGACCCAGTGCCGAACATCATCATCAACCCTACGTTGTTCAAAACGTACAACATCACAGCCGTTCCCACGATTGTGATGCTGGAGGATGAGCCGCTGCCTGGCGAACAACCAAACGTCGTCGCCCAGGTCTCCGGGTTGTCCGACCCGGTATGGTTGGCTCGGGAAGTGGATAACGGAGAAAAAGGCGATCTCGGCGTTAAGGGGCCGGTGGAGAAAATCAGTGAGCCAGACCTTATTGATGTTGCCAAGAAACGCCTTGCCAATATCGACTGGGAAGAGAAGAAGAAACAGGCTATAGAGCGCTTCTGGACCAAGCAGAATTTCAATGAGCTGCCCAGAGCGCCAAAATCTCGAACACGAGAAATTGACCCTAGCGTCATGATCACCAGTGACATCAGCACTCCGGATGGCACTGTGTTCGCTCACGCGGGTGACGTGATCAACCCATTGTGCGATCCGAAGGAAGTTTGCAAGCCTGGAACGCGGCCATTTACCCAAGCGGTCGTAGTTTTCGACCCGCTGGACAAAAAGCAAATGGAGCTGCTCGCCAAGAAGCTGCCTGAAATTAAGCAGGAACCTGGCGTACAACGGATTACCTATATCGCCACAGAGTTCGACAAAGACAAAGGCTGGGATTCCTACAAGAGTGTCACCGACAACTTTGACGCGCCGGTATATCTGCTGACGCCAGATCTGATTACCCGGTTCGAGCTGGAGCACACACCGAGCGTCATTACTGCCAGAGGCAAGAAGTTTGTTGTCCGCGAACTTGCTGAGGAGGGCGGTGAATGATTTTTGCCCCGGCTTTCCAACCAATTAAAGACGTCGGCACAGGTTCGTTTGTCGCTGCTGAGGTACTGGCTCGTTGGTACGACGAAGGCCGGGTTCTTACACCATCCTCTCTGTCATCACCTCCTTATTGGGGGCTGGTGGATATGGAGATGGCACGGTTCATTCAGGACAACCTTCATTATTGCTTGGATCTGTACCCAGCTCTTTTTCTGAATGTCTCTGAACATACTTTGCAATCAGACGTCATTTTCAAAGCGTGGTGGAGGGTTGTCCGCGACATTGCTAAGAATCACTCATCACGGCTTGTCATCGAGATTACCGAGGGCATTCAGGATGCCTCTCTCGCATTGAGATGGGAGGCTCTTACCGAAATAGGGGTTGAGCTGGCGCTGGATGACTATGGAGACAAAAACTCTTCGCTGGAGCGCCTGAGTCGTTATGACTGGCACTATTGCAAGTTTGACGCGAGAAGACTGCGGTCGCTTGAAGACTACTCGGCCATCCTCCACTGCCGCCGAAAAGGCATACAGCTCATTGCTGAGCAGGTGGAGAGCTTCCCATTGGGGGAGAGCGCCAAATTACTTGGACTGTCATGGCAACAAGGTTTCTATCACGGGAAGCCTGCTGTCATGGAGAAACACTTGAATTACGTAAAGGCCTTACCATGATGCAAAAAATTCTACGGGTCATTGCCGTTAGCGCGGTCTTTTGGGTTCGTTCGGTATCGGCTGACCCTGGGTGCCAGAATGCGGAAGTAATCGGCGGAAAACTGATTACTGACATCTGCTGGAGCTGTATTTTTCCCATCAAAGTAGCAGGGGTTCCTATAAGTGGTGGAGGCGGATCATTCCCGAGTGAAGCCGTAAGCAACCCTCTGTGTATGTGCGAGGATAATCTAGGGGTCCCTCGGCCTGGAGTCACCACTTCTATGTGGGAGCCAGCACGGCTTGTTGAATTTCAGAGAGTGCCTGGCTGCTCATCTGTCTTGAATGGTGTCAGGTTCCCGTTTGATAGGACTAACCAAGGGCATCATGGCATGGGAGACATGGATGGTGGTGATGGTTCTTTTATGCACTATCACTACTATGCGTTTCCTCTGTTGGTGATGCTCGATTTATTTATTAAGCAGACCTGTAATGCTGATGGGTATATGGATCTCGACATCATGTACATGTCGGAGCTCGACCCGACCTGGAACAATGATGAGCTCGCTTTTTTTACCAATCCAGAGGCGGCGGCAGTAGCAAACCCAATTGCGGCGGCTGCGTGTACTGCTGATGCTGTCTCATCAACCGCTGGAAAACCTTTAAAACAGCTTTTCTGGTGTGCTGGTTCATGGGGCACCCTGTATCCATTTAGTGGCAACCAGAATGGTGGAAAAGGTGTTATCCGCGATAGCAGTCTTCTTAGCACAAGGGTTCTGGCTGCTTTGCATCGCCGGGGGTTAGCGTGGAAGACAATGGGTTCTGAGGCTATGTGTAGAGGTGTTATTAGCCCAACACTACCCAAAACGCAGTACAAATTCACGCTATTGCATCCGGTTCCAGAGACAAACTCATCTCACGTAATTGGCGAATCCACTCTTACGTGGGGTCTGGCGCGAACTATACCGGCAATTGGGCAAGACCCTATTTACACCATCTGGCGATGGAATGATTGCTGTAACAATTGAGCAGACCCTAACGAATTTGCACGGGCATTTTAGATTATGCCCCAAAAGGGCCACTACACGTACAGGTGGCCCTTGTCTTCTCAGATAGCATGGGAAGGTTGAAATGGAGAACACAATGCGAAGTCATAATTACTTTATGAAAGCTGTGGCCTCGCTGTTGACAGTAACCATGTCTGCGCTGCCGATACATTCCTACGCTAACGGTAGCCAAGACCAGGACATCACAGCGGTGGGTAAAGAGGCCCAGGCTTTCGGACAAAACCTCTCAAACTCATTCAAGTCGAGCTCGGGGACTGTGCAAGATGGCACAATCTCTATGCCGACGTTGAAAGACGGTCAATTCCAAATGAACGGGGGGAGTCAGATTAATGTCAATGATCTATTCCCCGGAACGAGCGGGACCAACAATAAACCTGATAGTTATTACTTCCCTGATGCCAATAAACCTGATGTGGGCGGTCTGCAAGGCATTTACGACTCTGGCGATGACATGGACAGCGTGGGGAATAATGCAAAAGGGTCGCTGTGGAGTGATGCCAATAGTGCTAATCCATCAATCTCTGGTGCGGCATACAAGGTTCTTCTCGATGCCTCTAATCGATCACGCCCTGATTTCAGTAATGACCCTGTACTAAATCTAAGCAAAAAGACCTATGAGGATATGGACCTCATCGCAGGTGGCTTTGGGGATTGTTCTGCCGAAACAACCATCAATCAGAATACTATCAACGCCCACATTCCAGAGTATGAACGGTGTCAGCGTGTTGTAGATCAAAGCGCGGACTGTGAGGTTGTCCATGACTACGATGCCTCTGTGGTGAAGCACTATGATGGTCCATATAACCTCAAATCTTGTGGAGAAGGCTGTACTGAGTTGTGGATTGGCCGAGTTGGTAACGACTACTGGAGTGGCAACTGTTCGATTTATGAGGAATACACGCGGGTCCAAGTCAGTAATCCAGACGCCATAGTGTCTGCAACTCTTGAGTACGCCAAGTGGGATGACTACATGCAAGTTTGGGTTGGTAAATCAGGTCAGGAAACTAAAGTATGGTCCGGCCCTGACGGCAATTTCCCTCCAGAAACGGCTGGCCGATGTGAATTGTCAACAAGTTGGGAGCGAAACCCTAATATTGATGTCACTCCCTATTTCAAGAATGTGAAAGATGGTGATGTTGTTACGTTTAAGATCCGCGTTTCAGTAACTGGCGCAGGTGAGGGTTTTGGCCGCATAAAGCTACGCTATGACCCATCAAAAGCCATTACCAAGGATGAGTGGGCTCCACAGAGCTGCATGGATTCAGCCAAAGGGGTTGTAGATGGTTTTGCGGAAGGCGAGATCACATGTATAGATGACCCGACTGATGCTACGGGCTGCACAGTCATCAATGGGATCAAAGTTTGCGAATCTCAACTCAAGCCGTCACCTTTGCCTGGTATTCCAAAACTATGCAAAAAGGTTCGAGTTAAAGCTGACTATGACTTTTATAAGGGGCAAATGGACTGCTGGACAGACCCTCAAGGTGAAACGCACTGTCCGGTAAACACGGGCGGGAATCTCGATAGCTGTCAGAAATATGAAGAAAACCCTCAGTGCGGCTTCATCAGTTCCAAATGTGTTGATGGTGCTCAGGGAAGTTCTGGTACGTGCTACGTCCACGAGGATACTTATGACTGTGGTACAGATGTTTCTGTTCCGACCTTGGAAAAGGAAACTGAGTACCAGTGCGGTGGGCCTATACGCTGCATGGGAGATGACTGCCTTGATTTGACCAAAACACAAAGCACTGATTTTGCTCGCGCTACTGCGTTGCTCAATGCAGCCCAATTCATGACGCAGGATATGAGCTGCACAGGCCAAGATGGGGATGACAATCCTACCGGGGATGAAAACGTTATTTGCTCTGCTTTTGCAGGGGAAGCTGGCGAATGCAAGATAGCTGTTGGGGGAGTTTCTGATTGCTGTGAAAAGCCAACCAATATATCTCTTGCCGATTATCTGAACCTAATAATGGCCGTTCCAAAGCTCGATGGCGCAGTGATGGGGCTGACTGATGGTAATGCGCTTAAAGGTGCTTATCAGGTACTTAGGGAACCTGCCCTTCAAGGGTGGACAGAAGTCACAAAACCGTTCACAAGTTATATAGAGAACGTTTCAGGTGCTGTTGATTCGTTCTTCCAGCCTGTAGAGCAGTTTGTTGATCAACTCATTGACCAGCTCAAAGAGCAAGTCAAAGAAGTGATGATGGATGTCATGAAATCAGCAGGCCAAGATGCAGCAACAGAGCAGGCGGCTGCCGCAGCATCTGAACAAGCTGCCGAAGCAATGATGGAGACTGCGACAACATGGCTTAGCACTGCCATGACGATATATACCGTCTATGTCGTTGCGATGGTGATGATCCAGATGATTTATAAGTGCGAGGAAGAAGAGTTCACTATGAACGCCAAAAGAGCGCTCAAGAATTGCACCTATGTAGGCTCTTATTGTAAATCTAAGGTGTTGGGCGCTTGTATTGAAAAAAGAGAAGCGTATTGCTGCTTCAATTCTCCGCTCTCTCGTATTATACAAGAACAGGTTCGCCCTCAATTGGGGCAGAACTTTGGAGACCCCAAAAATCCTCAGTGTGAAGGGATTCCACTAGATAAAATTGCCGAAATTGATTGGAGCAAAATTAATTTGGATGAGTGGCTTGGGATATTACAGCAGAACGGTAAATTCCCTGATCCGGCCTCAATAAATCTCGACTCGCTGACTGGAGCAGGGAATGACTTCAATATTGACGGGACGCGGAAGAATGCTCAGGAAAGGGCGTTGGAGCGGTTGGAAGGGATTGATATTGACGCGAAGCGAAAAGAGGCGACAAACAGCATAGACCCTCAAACAGGCGCGCCAACTGGTGGTGGTGGATAAAAAAAGGGGCCTTTCGGCCCCTTTCTCATGTAGATTGATTACGCTTCTGGGTAAACAAATAACTCTGCTTTTCCCTGATCAAGAAGGTAAGGGAAAGCAACTTTTTCGCCATTATCCAGCTCAACCGATTTTGGAGCAAGGTAGAGGTAGGCCCAAGCTGGTAGCTGTTTGCTAATAGCTGCGTAGATCGCTTGCTGAGGAGCATGGCTTGCTGCCCCATTACCGACATTCACAAAGTTGTATGCGGTCTCATGGCCTGATGTGAAGGCATACGCTGTACCTTGAACGCCAGAGACAAAATTAGGAGCTGACCCTAGGCGAGGCTCCACGATTTTCACCTTAACGGAACACATGTCAGCTACCTTACTTTGTCCGTTCACCCACGTCGGGCAACCCCATTCATTCTTGTAGAACTGATAGGTTAGGCGACCATCTTTGTCATACAGAAGCGTGAAATTGGCACCCAAATCAGTCAGCGCTGACTCAATGGAAACTTTCACATGTGAAAGAAATTTGGCCTGAGCGTCTGCCGGTGAAACTGCTTCGTTAGCAGGCATCCAAGCGATCAAGCTATTGCGAGCGCCATGCTGTTTGGGGCCGATAGCCCAGTTCGCAAGGTTGACCAAGCCACCTTGCCAGTCGGTCATTCCGAGCTGAGGGGACATGTAGCCAGACAGCACGTAGGCTGCCCCAAACGTTTTGGTGTCGGTCAGACGCTCCAGCTTGTCACGCGGAACAGAAGCGTCTTGGATGCCTGTTACCAGGCCACCGGCCTCCGCGATGTTGTAAGCGCGACTGTGATTGGTTTTGTACGCTGTGGGTTCGTAACTGCTGGTGGATGCACAGCCAGATAGAGCTGCTACAGCCAGAGCCACGGTGGTGATTAAAGCCTTTTTCATGTTGTTCTCCGTTCTTACCTGAGTTGAATCTGATTTACTTCGATAATATCACAGCATCAAAAAATGCAACCATAAAAGACAAAAAAAAGCCCCTCGGGCGAGGGGCAAAGGTTTGGGCTGGGTTATGCTGCTTTTGTTTTCTCGGCTTCGTCTGCGATTTCCTTGTCGCCGGTTGCAGATTCCGGAGCGGCTTCGGCCACTTCACCTTCTTTGCCTTTGCTGTGGGCGGAAATGCGAGCCCGTTTCTCGATGCCGATGATTCGACCGGCCAGCTTGATGAGGCGTTGCTGCCATTGGTAAGTGGCGTCGGTGCGCTGCTTGCTGGTCAGTACGGTGTTCAGCCAGAGAGTGTCAACGATCCCCATCAGGGTATCCAGTTTGCGGATCAGGTGTGCAAACTGAGCAACCTGAGGAGAGTTGATCTCGATGGTGTATTCATTCGGGTTGGTGTAGCCGGGCATCATGTCGATGCCGTTGTCTTCCATCAGCTTGTTGAGCTGGGCGGTAGCTTTGTCCAGGTCTTCGGAGACCTTGGAAATGTGTTCCAGGATGACGGTTTCAACCTGGTCGATTTCGTCCTGCTCACCGATGATGCGAAGGATCACGTCGATGGAGAACAGGGAGTTGGAAACTCGCTCAAAGCTGCGTTCCATGACGCGCTGAGCTTGGAGGCTGTTTACTTTCAGAACTTGCTTGAAAACAGGGCGAGAGTAGTGGTTGCTGCGGTCGTTGTTTGTGTCCAGTGCTACTTGTGCTTCTGCCATTAGAGATACTCCTAAATTTGAGGTACAGATAAACGCACTGGAAAGGATAAATGCGGTCAATCTGTAACCTGACCTCTCGAAGTGCCCAAAATGGACAGTTACAGCGTTTTCTGTTTAGCAAAGGTGAGCTATATTTGAATCATCTTAGTCGCTCTGCGGCTATAGGTGAGATAGCTGGTCTCCGAAAACAAACAGCATCTAGTCTTATGCCGTATGGCATTACTTAACCCCAAGCCGGGGGCTTCTCCCGGTTTTCGGGTGTTGCCCCTGTTTTTTTACATAGGAGCAACACCATGCACATCATCACTTTCATTGTAGTTCTGCTTGCATCTCTGGGCGCACTGTACGTAGGCGCGAAGGCATTTGCTTTTTCCTTCATCGTTCTCGCTAAAGTGTTCCAGCGTATCGGTTTGTTCCTTTGGAACAAATTCGCAGTTCCTGCAATGCGGTCTGTACAGGCCGTCATCAAAGAACGTGCTGCCAAGGCTGAACAAGCCAAAGCAGTCGTTGAACCTGAGGTAACTCAAGTTCAAGAAGTCGCTAAACAAGAACCTGACTGGGATTATCTCGAAATCCCGACTTACCTTCGTAAGGGCAAGGAACTTGTTTGGTAATAACTGTCGCTGAGTAATCTTCGACACTTTCAAACCCATCGGGGCAACCATACCCCGACGGGGATGTTGCCCCTTTTTGCTTAGGAGCAACATCATGGAAATCGCTATCATCGCTTTGTGTATCCCTACTGGTTGGGCAATCTCTCGTCCTTTCGTGAGAATCGCTGAATCGTTCGGTTACTGCTGATAGTCAACGCAAAGGGAGGGGGCAACCCCTCTCTTTCTGGTCAAGCCTCTGTGGCTTGTCCTCAAAGTCTTCTGGTGTCAGTTGGCTTTGACGACAAGCTACAGGGGGAATGTCGAATGCAACAGAATCTTCATGTTTACGACGATCACGCAGGCATCATCTATCTGGCTGATGGACGCGAGGTGAAATTTGATCCGAAACTGTATTCCAGCTCCTACCAGGCGCACAGTGAAGCAGTGAAGTGGGCCAAAGAAACCGGGGTCATTGGTCAAAACGACGATGTGGTGATGTTCGTCCATTGAGGGAGTGGCCTCCAGGAGAGGCTACTCTCCTCGCTCCTTAAAAGTCTTCTTACTCATGGTGAATACCATCAGTAAGCAGATTTTGTTCTCTTCGGAGAGCGAAAAGTGCGATAGCTGGTCGCCAAAAACAAACAGCAAATTAACGTTAATTTACTAGCCCAACCGGGCGCATCCGCCCGGTTCGGGACGTGGTGCGCCTGTCACAATAGGAGCGCACCTATGTCTCAATACTCTCAATTCTCAGTAAGCAAGGTTTTCGGTATGCCCAGCATTCCGGAGAAGGTAACGGCCATCGGCTACGCTGACGGTTCAAACCCTTTCATCCCTGCCACTGATACCAACTACGTTTTCCGCAAAGAGTTTCTGCGAGAGGTCTTGGCCTATCTCAAAGAGCCTGGCGGTGACGCATTGTTCGTAACCGGCCCTACCGGGTCTGGCAAAACCTCAGGTATCACCGAGATCGCTGGTCGTCTCAACTGGCCTGTTCAGCAAATCACTGCCCACGGGCGGATGGAGCTGACAGATCTGATTGGACATCACGCTCTGGTCGCGGAAAAGCCTGGTCAACCACCTGTCATGAAGTTCATGTATGGACCTCTGGCAGTCGCTATGCGTGAAGGTCATCTGCTCCTCATCAACGAGGTGGATTTGGCCGACCCTGCCGAGCTGGCTGGTCTCAACGATGTCCTTGAAGGGCGTCCCCTTGTGATCGCTCAGAATGGCGGGGAAATCATCAAGCCGCACCCGATGTTTCGTGTGGTCGTTACTGGTAACTCTACGGGGTCCGGTGATGCTTCTGGTTTGTACCAGGGGGTGATGATGCAGAACCTCGCAGCTATGGATCGCTATCGTTTCACCAAAGTAGGGTATGCGGATGAGGAAGCTGAACTCAGCATTCTTGGCCGTGTTACTCCGAAACTTCCGGAAAATGTGCGGAAGGGAATGGTTCGGATTGCTAATCAGGTCCGCAAACTGTTTCTTGGCGAAAACGGTGAAGATGGTCAGATCAGCGTCACCATGTCCACTCGGACGTTGGTGCGTTGGGCGAAACTGTCTCTAGCGTTCCGTGGTGCCCCAAATGCTCTTGAATACGCCCTGGATCAAGCTCTGCTTATCCGTGCGGCCAAAGAGGAGCGTGAAGCCATCCTGCGTGTTGCGAAGGATGTGTTCGGGGACCAATGGCGCTAAGGGGTGACGCATGAAGAAAAATGACTGTTTGTGCCGTCGTTACACTGCTAAAGAGTGGGGCAATGACGAAACCACAATAGAAGTCTTCATTGGCTACAAGTTGCTCCGGGAGCCCAGCTCCTCGGAGCCAGGCCAATTCACGATGGTCGAGCTACGCCGAACCGTCACTGATGGGAAAGCTGAAAATTGGTCTGAGACAAAGCTCGAAGGACCTTTTGAAGCTAACGGCCCAGACACGATCCCAATGTCCTACAAGGACAAAGAAAGCCAGTATGTGTCACAGTTTCTCAGCCAGGGGTACACCTTTCTGGATGAGGTGCTGGTAAACGCAGAGACACAGACGGTGCTGGAAGGGGGGAATGTTTCAGCCGGACAAACAGCCAGCTTGGGATCTCTCAACTGGCTGTTATCTCCGCCCTCTGAGTTACCTCCAGGTGACATAAACCTCTTCAAAGGTTTTGTTGCTGGGGTTTTTGCCAAAGGAGCCGGTTTAATCGGCTTTGAGGTTGCTCGGAGCGAAGGCTCAAATGACTTGCTACCCAGTGTGCTGATGCGTACTGACAGCGGTTATGAGCTTGGGGTTAGCACTGGACTAGGCGAAAACACTATCCATCCAGCTACGCTGGAAGGCGCTGGTGAACTCCGCCCGGAACATGGTCACAAACCCCTGCTGATGTTGGTTTACCTGCAACAGCGTTTCGCGGATGACTTTTCAAACGTAGAGAAGCCGCTGGTGGCATTCTGTGATGAACAGGGTGATACCTTCGACTACGAGCGTTTTGATTCACTAAAACCCCTCATTGAACGGTTTGGTTTCAGCTACGACGAAGTAAGAGCAGATGCAGAAAGGCTTGGCCTTGTATCTGAGCTGATTCGCCTGGCAGAGATCGACGCCGAACAAGAGGATCACTTTTTTTAACCCTTACGGGGGCTTGCTCCCCGAAAGGGGCGTTGGCCCTCTCCAAATAACTTGGAGGTCATGATGTCTAAAGGCGTCAACAAAGTAATTCTGGTCGGTAATCTCGGTTCTGACCCGGAAATTCGCTACATGCCAAGCGGAACTGCCGTTGCCAACTTCAACGTTGCAACAACGGATACGTGGCGCGATAAGCAGTCTGGCGAGCAAAGAGAGCATACTGAGTGGCACCGTATTGTGCTTAAAGGTCGTTTGGCAGAAGTCGCTGGTGAGTACCTGAAAAAGGGCTCCCAAGTCTATCTCGAAGGGAGCAACCGCACCCGGAAGTGGACTGACAGCCAACAAATCGAGCGCTACACCACCGAAGTACACTGCGTTGAAATGCAGATGCTTGGTGGTCGTGGAAATGCACCTCAGGACAACTCTCAACGTGCAGCGCCCCAAAAAGGGCAACGTACAGGAGCCGGTACGCAATCTGCTCCTGTGCAGCAATCAGCACCGCAAGGTGGTATGGGCGGAGGCTATGGTCCCGCTCCTGATGGCTGGGATGATGACATCCCGTTCATGCGGCTGCACCACTTGGCTGGCGGGTAACACCGCCAACTCTTACTAAACCCCACGGGGGCACTCATGCCCCGAGGGGGTCATGGTGTCCTCAAACCGTTCATTCGTGAATTGGAGAAACACCATGTCTGATAACAAATCTCTTGTAACCCGTATCGCAAGCCGGTTTGGCGTGGACACCCGAAAGTTCTATGAAACTTTGAAGGCGACCGCATTCAAGCAGCGAGATGGAAGTGCCCCGACCGATGAGCAGATGATGACGCTCCTGATCGTGGCTGAACAGTACGGTTTGAACCCTTTCACTCGGGAAATCTATGCGTTTCCTGACAAGCAAAATGGGATCATTCCGGTAGTAGGTGTTGATGGTTGGAGCCGCATCATCAACGAGCATCCCCAGTATGATGGCGTCGAGTTCGTGTATTCGGACAAGATGGTCAGAATGCAGGGGGCGAAAGTTGACTGCCCTGAGTGGATTGAATGCGTGATTTACCGTAAGGACAGATCTCGCCCTATCCGCATCAAGGAGTTCATTGATGAGGTGTACCGTGAACCGTTTCAGGGTCAAGGTCGCAATGGTGCTTACACTGTTGATGGCCCCTGGCAAACGCACACCAAGCGTCAACTCCGGCACAAGTCGCTGATCCAGTGTTCTCGTGTCGCATTTGGTTTCTCTGGTATTTATGACCAGGATGAAGCTGAACGCATCCGTGAAATGGAGCAGGCATCGGCCATTAACCCGGCTATTGCCAATCTCCCTTCACCATCTCAAGTTCAAAGCCAAGAGCCTTTGGCTATTGAGCACAAAGAGCTTGACCCGATCCTAACCAAACTCGCAAATCGCGCCATTGCTGAAAACGCATGGTCTGCGGCGCATGAGTATGTGAAGGGACGGTATGAAGGTTCGGAACTGCAATATGCGACTCAATTCCTTCGTGACAAGGAGATGGATCAAATGGAGCCTCCGAAACCTGACTACCAGGAAGCGCACGAGCAAGAGTCCGCCGCTGGTGGTTCTGCAAATGCTGAACCTGGTGCCGAAGAAATGCCGCCTTTGAGTGACGAGGACATGATCCCTGTTACAGAAGAGGAGGGCGCGGAAGGCAGTTACTACTAACCCCAACGGGGGGGACTCCCCCGCTGGGGGAGATCTCCCTCCTAACCATTGGAGAGAGGTCCATGAAAATAGTCAACCTATCGCAACGAGAGGAAGATTGGCTTGATTGGCGGCGTCAAGGTGTAACAGCCACTGACGCCGCTATCCTGCTCAATCGGTCTCCGTACAAAACACGATGGAGACTGTGGGCCGAGAAGACTGGGTATGCGCGTGAAGTCGATCTGAGTCTTAATCCGCTGGTTCGCCGGGGGATAGAAAACGAAGATGCTGCAAGACGCGCTTTCGAGGAGAAGTATGATGACATGCTGCTCCCCGCCTGTGTCGAATCGGTTCAATACCCGCTCATGAGGGCCTCCCTGGATGGCCTGAGAGATAACGGGGAGCCCGTCGAGCTGAAAAGCCCGAGTGCGACTGTCTGGGAAGATGTTTGTGCTGAGAAAGCAAACAGCAAGGCATACCAGCTTTATTACCCGCAGGTGCAACACCAGCTCCTGGTAACGGGGGCCAAGCAAGGCTGGTTAGTCTTCTACTTTGAAGGTCAGATTCAGGAGTTTCCAATACTCCGAGACGAAGCCATGATTCAAGAAATCTTGGCCGAGGCTAAAAAGTTCTGGCAACAGGTAGTAGACAAGAAGGAGCCCGACAAAGATCCAGAGAGAGACCTGTACATACCGCAAGGTGAAGAGGTCAACCGTTGGATTGCTGCTGCTGAGGAATACCGCCTCTATGATGCTGAGATTCAGGAGCTGAAACAGCGACTGTCTGAGCTTCAAGAAAGGCAAAAGCCTCATCTCGACACCATGAAGTCCCTCATGGGGGAATACTTCCATGCCGACTACTGCGGTGTGATGGTAACGAGATACAAAGCGGCTGGCCGGGTAGACTACAAAAAGCTGTTGGCTGATAAGGCGTCAGGCGTGAAGCCTGAGGATGTTGACCAGTACAGAGAGAAGTCATCAGAGCGGTGCCGTGTAACGGTTACTGGCTCTGTGAAGCCACGGTACATTGTTGATGAGGACGTGCTTGCTCCTCTTGATGATTTGCCGGAAGAAGTAGAGACGTTCTACTGGTGAGTGGGGGATTTTCCCCCGCTTTCCCTTGGGGATTCTGGGAGTCTCCAACGGAAAGCAAGATTTTGTTCTCTTCGGAGAGCGAAAAGTGCGATAGCTGGTCGCCAAAAACAAACAGCAAATTAACGTTAATTTACTAGCCCAACCGGGCGCATCCGCCCGGTTCGGGACGTGGTGCGCCCCCAACTTTTTGGAGTGCATCATGACTAAAGTGAACCATCTACAAAGCCTCTGTGTTATCCACGTAGACTTTGACATCTGGAGTGGACAAACCCGTTTGTCTGCATCTGATCTCAAGCTGGGCGAGGGTGGTGAAATTCCACCTGAGAAAGTAGCTCAACTGGGAAGTAAGAAGATCTGTGATCCGGCTAAGCTGAAAGGCTTTCATCGCCTGAAAACAGAAACTCGTCGCCTCCTGCTGAAATTCGGTATGCCGTTCATGAACGGATTTGCCGTACCCGTCAGCAAGACCGATGAAATCTGTAACAAGCTGAATGACATAAACTTTCAGTTTAACCAACTGAAACAGGATTTCATCAAAGGTTACAACAAAGCCGTGGATGAATGGTGTCAGGAGAACCCTGAGTATGAACGAGCTATCCGTGCCGGAGCCCTTCCAAAGGAAACGGTCGAGGAGCGGATTGGCTTTGAGTACCAGGTGTTCATGATCCAGCCTGTGAACGAAGATGAGGCCAACGCCAAACGCCTTAACCGCAAGGTTGAGCGCTTGGGTGACGATCTCATCTCCGAAGTGGTTCAGGAAGCGAATAAGTTCTATATGGAACGTTTGGCCGGTCGAGACCAATGTGCGGTCACTACTCGGCAGACACTCCGTAACATCCGCGACAAGGTGGATGGGCTTAGCTTCCTGAACAGCGCTTTTAACCCTCTGGTCAAGCTGCTCGACCAAACCCTCCGGGGATACGAGCAACATGCCGATGGCCGAAACATCGTTGCGCCTTTCTTTTATCAGGTCGTGGCCGCAGTGCTGATCATGAGCGAGAGGGACCGCATCGAGCAGTATGCCAATGGCTCGATTACTGTAGAGGGCATGGCTAATGACATTGGCGGTTCGGGAGCCCAGATGGGGGACCGTTCTAAAGATGAAAAGGCCGAACAGAAAAGCGATAAAGCCGGTGAGCTTATCCCTGCAACAGAGGGTGGCGAAACCAAGCAGCAACAGGTAGGTGGTACTGAATCTGTTCAATCAGAACAGACTAACAGCGGTGGTAACGCTGTTGACCTGGATGAAGACATCGACAACTTCTTCAAGAGTTTTGCAGAACGAGGCGAGGGTGAATCGGAAGATGAATCCAATGCCGGTGATGTGGTTCGAGAAGAGCGCGTTGATGTTGAGGATGAGCCGGTTTTGCCTGAGGAAACTCCGGTAGAGCAAGAGCCTGTCCAAGAGGAGCCGACAGAGGAGCCTCTCAACCAGGAGCTGCCTAAAACTGACGACGATGGCGACTATTTCTTCTAATAGTCACTTCAACTAAACCGACCCGGAGGGGATAGCCATTCCCTCCAGGGGTGGACTATCTCCTTCCCTACCAGGAGAAAAGATATGTCCAAAAAACGCACCATTTACAGCGCTCTACCAATCGTGGCCGCAGCCTATGGTGAAAAACTCGGTGTCAAAGTCGCCATCGGTAACGATGACGCATACACCGATGGTAAGACCATCGTGGTTCCGAATATCCCCGACGACTATCCTCACATGGATGCTGTCTGGGGGTATTTGGCCCATGAAGCAGCCCATGTCCGGTTTACGGACTTTGGTGTTGAGCGCCGCAGAGGTCTTCATGCTGAGTTGTCCAACGTTTTGGAGGACTGCCGCATAGAACGGGCCATGATGGAACTCTTCCCCGGTACGTCGCAGACCCTGAATGAGGTTGCTCGCTATATGGCTCAAGCTGGTCATTACGAGCACGTCACAGACAAAGAGGCCCCTGCCTCCATTCTGACAGGGTTTTGTTTGTACTGGTTGCAAACCAAGGCTGTAGGGCAATCCGTCCTTCAACCCTATCTCGATTCGGCTACCCCCGTATTCGAGCGCGTGTTCCCTCAGGGTGTTGTTGTTCGGCTGAACGCTTTACTGCGTAAGGCTGTGAACACTAAGTCAACCGCAGAGGTGACATCCTTGGCCGACCAAATCATCAAGATGATCGAGGAGGAAAAGGAGAAAGAAGAGCAAAAGCCCCTGAATGGTCAGGATGGTAACAACCAGCAGAATGCTGGTGGCAACCAACCTCAGAACAGTCAGGGCGGAAGTGGTAACGATCAAAACCAAGGGCCTGATGCCAATGGTGGTGATCAGCAAGGTAAAGACCAGAAGCAAGACGATGCTAACGGGAAATCTGATCCGAAAGGACAGGGCGACCAAGGCAAGTCGGATACTGATGGTGGCAGCAAGGCAGGACAAAGCCAGGCTGGTGGCAATTCTGACGCGGCGAAACAAGACGCGGCCAAAATGCTCCAGCAGGTTCTGAATGCCGGTGCCGGTGATTTGCGTGGTGACGCGCATGATGCACTTAAAGCCGAGCTCAACCGGGTGGCTCAAGATAAGGGGGACAGTAGCTATATGACTGTTCGCTCTGCTGTGAACACCCAGGACAACCCTGCTGTTGGCAAAAGCCTGGTAGGGGATGTGAAGAGCACCACTTCAAAGATAAGAACGCAGCTCTACGGATTGGTCCAGGCCAGCCAGCGAGTTGCTCACCGTAACCAACGATCAGGGAAGCGTGTGGATGCTCGGAAACTACATCGTGTAGTGACGGGTGATACCCGCGTATTCCTCAAGCCGGAAGCCAAGAAACGCCCTAATACGGCGGTTCACATCCTGGTTGATATGAGCTCCTCGATGGCCTACAAGGCCGCCAATGGAAAGGAGCGTCAAGACATTGCGCGGGAAGCGTCCTTGGCTATTTCGATGGCTCTGGAAGCAATACCCGGCGTAAACCCGGCAGTCACCTTTTTTGGTGGCAACCGGAACCAGCCAGTGTTCAGTGTCGTGAAGCATGGAGATACGGTTCAGAATCGGGCCGGTCGGTTTGGGTTCAAAGCAACTGGCGGTACGCCTATGGCGGAAGCTATGTGGTATGCAGCTTTTGAACTCACCAAGACCCGTGAAGAGCGAAAAATGTTGATCGTAGTGACTGACGGGCAGCCTCAAAGCGCCCCGGCATGTCGCTCAGTGATTGACCTCTGTGAACGAAGCGATGTTGAGGTGATCGGCATAGGGGTAGAGACTACCGCAGTGTCAGGACTGTTCCAAAAGAACATTGTCATTGATGATGCGGCAGCTCTGCAACGCACACTGTTTAAGTTGATGGAGCGGTCATTGACTGCTTTTGCAGCTTAACAGGAAGTGAAACGACAAACGGCTATCCCTTCGGGGGTGGCCGTTTTTATTTGGAGAGTCTATGAACCAATTCCATTCATCTTTGGATTTGTATCATCGGAACAAAGGTAGAAGGGCTACAGTGCCGGAGACGCCTTTTTTACTGCTTGCTAAGCGCATTCCTCCGATGTACTGGAGACTGTTCCAGGGTGTTACTTTGGATAGTCGTATGGGATACACAGGCAGGCGGCAGTTCCACAGTCTTGGGCAAGCAATCGACTGGGCAAAGTCATCAGTTGGCGATTCCTGGTCAAATAAGCGCTTTCACAAGCCGGTAGGCCTCGATGTATTGCTGGCCTGTACTGCGAGTAAGGTGCCTGAACATCTGGTCGAAGAACTGAAAAGACGGGGCAGTTGATGCGTCTTTGAGCTTTGCACCCGAAAAGGGCAGTTTGAGCGTTCCTGTTCACACAGCTCTCGTGGAACAATCAAAGTGAGGAGGGAATACCCTCCCACTTTCTCAGAGGCCTTCATTGAGGGTTGCTGAGAAAGTGAATTTTGTCCTCTCTGAGGGCGAAACGTGCGATAGCTGGTCGCCAAAAACAAACAGCATTCAACCTCAGCCTAAGGGCGCACTGCGCCTGACAGGCTCTGTGTGCCCAAGTTACTTTAAGGAGCACACATGTCTCATCTGAACAATCTCAAATCCGTAATGATCTCTCTCGCCGCCGAACATAAGCTGCCTGAAATCTACCAGGATGACATCACTACCGATGTGGAGTCTCTGGATCGATTCGATGGTTTACGTCTGGTCTGGCTGTTGCGGTCTTGCGGCAGCGTATTGGTGCCAGCGGAAGTTGGCGTTAATCCGATCTATATCACCCATTGGTTGTGGTCTAACCACGGTCAACAGGTGGTTCCATTCTCTGTGGATACCCGCACGGGGTTGATTGAAAAAATCGACTTCGAGCAAGCTGAAAAGCTGATCATGCAGATGCCTTGCAACCTCTCTTCATTGCAGAACAAGGAATACTTGGTTGACCAGGTAAACCGAGTGTTGCAACGAGGTTGTGAAATGCGTATCTGGGGTATCTTCGAGTCTCCAAGCTCGGTGGAATCCGTTGGTGGTTGGAAAGAGTGGCAGAGCTATTTCAGCTCTACTGGGAATCGACTGATGGCCGATTTCGTTGGTAAAGCCATTCGATTCACCAACCCTCGATAAATCGCCGTTCAACCATTAACCCTAATTAACCCTATGGGGCTCCGATAGCCCTGAGGGGACGGGGCTCCGCAATCGCAATAAGGAGTCCCTATGAAAAACCTATCAGCTTTGGAAGCAGTTCTTGACTACGACAAACCTTCTCGACGTTTTCTTGATGAGCTCAACGAAAACCAGATGAAGGATTTGTCCGGGGAAATCTTCGCCAAGCTCTACTGGAGCAAGCGTAATCCCCAGTGGTACGAGAAAGACACCAATCGGCTGTTTGCACGACTTCGTTGGGTTCAGCGCATCATCAAGAAGCGCTTGAAAACCGGCAAGGTTAAACCTGAACTGACAGAAAATGGTTCAGTGATGGAGCGCTTCAACTTCCCTTATGGTGACACTCTCGATTTCTTCCATCGGTACTTGCGACATCCCAAATGGGAGGTTGTGTATCAAGAATCGGGGTGCAGTGCCTTTTGGAAAAATGAAGCAACGCTTGAGCTATGCACCTACTGCGAAGGTGATGTGGTCATGATGAAGGCTCCTGATGAAGCAACCTTCTTTCGTGATTGCAATCGCCTTAGCTGGTGGTATGCAGATAACGCTTGATCTTAATCCCTAACCAGGGGCGAACCGGCCCCTGATGGGAGCATGGTGCGCCCCATCTATGATGGAGGACGCCATGTTCAAATCATCAGTATGCTCCTACGAAAACAGGGGGCCTTACGGAAACAACAAGTACCGAGGCAACTGCTCGGGCTTTATCGTTAAAGACTTCATTGAGTCTTACATGAGAAAGCCGAACGGGCTGGTGGCAGACCCAAGTGTTGGGGGTGGCTCTAGCATCGACGTTGCCAATGAACTTGGTGTCCGTTTCAAAGGGACAGACTTGCATCAGGGGTTCAACCTGTTGCGGGATGACTTCCTTTCGTTCCTCGGAGAGCCTGCACACCTGATCTGGTGGCACCCTCCTTACTGGGACATGATCCAGTATTCAGGTAAGCAGTGGGGCGAGCCCAACAAATGGGATATGAGCCGCATGAATTTGCCTGAGTTCGTTGAAGCCCTTGAGCTGGCCGTTATGAATATTCATGACGCCTGTGAGCGAGGAGGGCATTACGGAATCCTCATGGGAAACCTGAGGCGCGATGGGGATTATTTCAACCTGTCCAGCCTTGTGGAACGTATCGCACCTGGGAAGCTGGTGGATGAGATCATCAAAACACAGCACAACTGTGTGAGTGACCGAACTCAGTATTCCGGGAAGCTGGTGCGTATCGCCCATGAAAAGCTGTTGGTGTTTCGTCGTAACGACGTTGCCTCATCGCTCTGTCTTCTTGCTGCCGTACACCGTCGAGCAACCAATATGGTTTCGACTACGTGGAAAGCTGCAATACGCCGAACCCTACAGGGGAAAACGTTGAAGCTGGAGCAGATTTACAAAGAGATTGAACCCTACGCAAAGCATCGAGAGAACAACCACTGGCAAGCAAAGGTCAGGCAAGTTCTTCAAGATGCCAGGTTCTTTATTCGCATCGAGGTAGGTGTCTATGCACTTGCTGAGTAGCCCAACCGGGGCGTGACATCCCGGAGGGGATTGGTCGCGCTCATCAACAACAAAGGAGCGTGACCATGAACGTACAACTTCAAGCCAGCAACAATGTGCTGTTGGCGCAAATCGAAAGCAAAGGCCTCACTGTTGAAACGCATTGTCGCAGTGGCTTTTGTGGCATGTGCCGGGTTCGTCTACTCGAAGGTCAAGTGGCCTATGACGAGACGCCCATCGCATTTGTCAAAGAAGGGGAAGTGTTGGTTTGCTGCGCTAAAGCAAAAACCGATGTGACCTTGGAAATTTAACCCATCCGGAGGAGCCTTTCCTGCGGGTGGGGCTCCTCTATCCATTACGAGGAGAAACACTATGTCTATCAATACCAAAGTTGAACAAATCGCATACGGTCATGCTACCGCTCTAGTGCTCAGTGAACTGGGCCAACAAGAGAATTGGTGCAAGGCTTATGAGTATTTGTCTGAGTGTGTCGAACGGGGAGACGAGCCTGAGGATCTGGTCGTTTGGCAACCGTTTGAGCACTGGGAATGGAAAGACATTCTGGAGCAAATCGAGAGCGAAGCCGAGTCTCTGCTTTCGACTATTAAGTCCGTTTTAGGCTTGGCCCACAAAGGCATCATTCAGTCAGCAATTGACTGCTCTCTGGATTCGGACATGACCCAGCTTGACCTGATTGGAATGGTCGAGCTCGGAAGTGAAATCGAAGATGGGGAGTGTGCTGGAGGTGGCTATGCAGCTTAACCGATACACGGCCAGGGAGTCTGACAAAAGTCGGATACTTCGGACCATCGGCTGGTGCAAGCGCAATCACCTTACACTTGCCGGTCTTCCATACGAGGACAATCTTGCAGGAAGTGACGGGATCAGCATAGAGATCATCACTCCTCCTGGTATGTCGCGGGAAATGTTGGAGCAAGCCGTCAGAGAGGGGTATTCAGAGCGAGATGTCGTAAGGCATCGCATTCTGGAGTGCCCTGTCGGTTGGTTCATGGAAGCTGATGGCAAGGCATTTGATCATGAAGTGTTCCACGATTACGTGGTGGCTCATGGTTATGGCGAACCTTCCAGCGAAGCCTATGAGCTGGCGGAGCGGTGGTTCTGGCAGGGCAACGATTATGCGTTGATAGCTGCGGAAATAGTTGCTCGTGATCTTTGTGTTCGTGATGACGAAGATGAGGACTGATCCTATGGATGCTGTAGCGCATATAGCAGCAGATAACCTTGTACCGGCATGTGGAGGTGCAGAGAAGCCGTTTACCGTTAGTGGTAGACAGTGGCTTTACTGCTATCACCCAGCCAGTGGGAGGCACTGCTACTTAGACCTCGATAATGACCGTCCAGTCTGGCATCGAGGATTTCATCCTGCTTTTCATCCTGAGCTTGAGTTCGCTGATGAAGCTGAGTTGCTTCGACCAGTTGAGCGAAAGCCTGACCATGAAGAGCTGGAGGATTTTTACTTTTAACCCACGGGGCCGCTCTTCCTGATGGGAGACGGTCCTCCATTCTCAAAGGAGAAGACCATGAAAGATCACAGTCAAACGATTGTGTTCCCTGGGAACAATGTTGAACCTAGATTCTACGTCAGTACTTCAAAAAGCATAATCAAAGCCTTGATAAATATGCATTCCTTCGAAATTCAGCTTTCACCCATTGGGTGAAAGAAAAGTGCTCAAAAATATGTTAAATTATCAGCTTTTATGACTCGATATATGGTAAAATAATAGTAAGAAAAGTAGTAAAAAGGGGTTCTAATTATGATTAATAAAATTGATTTCAAAGCTAAGAATCTAACATCAAATGCAGGTCTTTTTCTGCTCCTTGAGAATGCAAAAAGCAATGGGATTTTTGATTTTATTGAAAATGACCTCGTATTTGATAATGACTCAACAAATAAAATCAAGATGAATCATATAAAGACCATGCTCTGCGGTCACTTCATTGGCATTGATAAGTTAGAACGTCTAAAGCTACTTCAAAATGATCCCCTCGTCAACGAGTTTGATATTTCCGTAAAAGAACCTGAAACAGTGTCACGGTTTCTAGGAAACTTCAACTTCAAGACAACCCAAATGTTTAGAGACATTAATTTTAAAGTCTTTAAAAAACTGCTCACTAAAAGTAAATTGACATCCATTACGATTGATATTGATAGTAGTGTAATTAACGTAGAAGGTCATCAAGAAGGTGCGTCAAAAGGATATAATCCTAAGAAACTGGGAAACCGATGCTACAATATCCAATTTGCATTTTGCGACGAATTAAAAGCATATGTTACCGGATTTGTAAGAAGTGGCAATACTTACACTGCAAACGGTGCTGCGGAAATGATCAAAGAAATTGTTGCTAACATCAAATCAGACGATTTAGAAATTTTATTTCGAATGGATAGTGGCTACTTTGATGAAAAAATTATCGAAACGATAGAATCTCTTGGATGCAAATATTTAATTAAAGCCAAAAGTTATTCTACACTCACCTCACAAGCAACGAATTCATCAATTGTATTCGTTAAAGGAGAAGAAGGTAGAGAAACTACAGAACTGTATACAAAATTAGTTAAATGGGAAAAAGACAGAAGATTTGTCGTATCTCGCGTACTGAAACCAGAAAAAGAAAGAGCACAATTATCACTTTTAGAAGGTTCCGAATACGACTACTTTTTCTTTGTAACAAATACTACCTTGCTTTCTGAAAAAGTAGTTATATACTATGAAAAGCGTGGTAATGCTGAAAACTATATCAAAGAAGCCAAATACGACATGGCGGTGGGTCATCTCTTGCTAAAGTCATTTTGGGAGGCTGTTCATAATTCTGTGTCAGGTTAATTTCACAGATCGATATGGTTTTCTAAGCGCCCCTCAAAATGGATTGAGAGCTGTGATAGCGTCAAATTCCAATTTTGGATGGGGTGAGTCCAGCGCTCAGAGGCCTTCAATATACCCGCGTAAAGCAGCTTGAGTAAACTGTTCTCGTTAGCAAAACCACCTTTGGTTTTAGTTAACTTTCTGAATTGGCGATGCACGGCTTCAACCGCATTGGTGGTGTAGATGGCGGTCCGAACGTAGTCAGGGTATTTGAAATAAACCGATAGCAGTGCCCACTTGTTGCGCCATGACTTAATCACTACAGGGTATTTATCACCCCATTTTGTCTCCAGTTCATCCAGTGCCATCTCGGCCGCATTCAAGGTGGCAGCCTTATAAACACACTTTAAATCGGCCATGAAGGCTTTTTGGTGCTTGGACGCGACATACTTCATTGAGTTGCGAATTTGATGGATGACGCACAGCTGTACTTCCGTCTGTGGATATATGGTTTCAATCGCTTCAGGAAAGCCTTTAAGGCCATCCACACAGGCGATGAGGATGTCTTTCACCCCACGGTTATACAGGTCGGTTAGTACGCTTAACCAATGGTGAGCCCCTTCATTATCAGACAGATATAAGCCTAATAGCTCTTTCTTGCCTTCGACGTTAAGGGCCAGAATGGTGTAAACCGCCTTGCTGATAAAGCGACCATTCTCTTTGATTTTATAGTGAATCGCATCGAGCCATATGACGGGGTAAAGCGGCTCTAGCTCGCGTTCCCGCCATGCCTGAAGCTCAGGTAGTAACTTGTCAGTAATGGCGTTCACCGTGCCGTTGGACACCGACATGCCGTACATGTCTTCGATATGTGCACGAATATCTTGATAGCTGGTGCCTAATGAAAATAAGCCAATGATTTTACGCTCCATTTCATCGGTAAGCTGGGTTTGGTGCTTTTTGACTAATTGAGGCTCGAAGGTGCCCGCTCTGTCTCTGGGCGTGTTCAACTCAAAGTTACCAATGGGGCTTTTAACTGTTTTAGTGGTTTTACCGTTTTTACGATTAGCGCCTTCAGTGCTCGCCAAATGGCCATCCAACTCTGCGGCTAAGGCCGCTTCAGTGAGTTGCTTAATCAAAGGGGTTAAGATGCCATCCTTGCCGGTGAGGTCTTTACCTTCACGCAGCGCTTGAATGGCAGCATTGATATCAAAAGTAGGTGTGGTCATAAATCATCTCTTTTTGGTATAGCTTAAAGAAATGACACAGAAATTTGAACACTACCCATTTTGGGCGAATGAAGCCGTGTTTCAAATGATGATGCTTTCATATAACCTATTTTTGTTGTTCAAGTTTGATTCCTTGGACTCTTCAGAATACAGACAGCAAATAAAGACCTTTCGTTTGAAGTATGTATTTCTTGCAGCAAAAATAATCAAAACCGCAAGATATGTAATCATGAAGTTGTCGGAAAACTATCCGTACAAGGGAGTGTATGAAAAATGTCTGGTATAATAAGAATATCATCAATAAAATTGAGTGTTGCTCTGTGGATAACTTGCAGAGTTTATTAAGTATCATTGCAGCAAAGATGAAATCAATGATTTATCAAAAATGATTGAAAGGTGGTTGTAAATAATGTTACAATGTGTGAGAAGCAGTCTAAATTCTTCGTGAAATAGTGATTTTTGAAGCTAATAAAAAACACACGTGGAATTTAGGGACTATTCATGTTGTTGTTATTTCGTATCTTCCAGAATAAGGAATCCCATGGTTAAAAAATCACTGCGCCAGTTCACGCTGATGGCGACGGCAACCGTCACGCTGTTGTTAGGAAGTGTGCCGCTGTATGCGCAAACGGCGGACGTACAGCAAAAACTTGCCGAATTAGAGCGGCAGTCGGGAGGCAGACTGGGTGTGGCATTGATTAACACAGCAGATAATTCGCAAATACTTTATCGTGCTGATGAGCGCTTTGCGATGTGCAGCACCAGTAAAGTGATGGCCGCGGCCGCGGTGCTGAAGAAAAGTGAAAGCGAACCGAATCTGTTAAATCAGCGAGTTGAGATCAAAAAATCTGACCTTGTTAACTATAATCCGATTGCGGAAAAGCACGTCAATGGGACGATGTCACTGGCTGAGCTTAGCGCGGCCGCGCTACAGTACAGCGATAACGTGGCGATGAATAAGCTGATTGCTCACGTTGGCGGCCCGGCTAGCGTCACCGCGTTCGCCCGACAGCTGGGAGACGAAACGTTCCGTCTCGACCGTACCGAGCCGACGTTAAACACCGCCATTCCGGGCGATCCGCGTGATACCACTTCACCTCGGGCAATGGCGCAAACTCTGCGGAATCTGACGCTGGGTAAAGCATTGGGCGACAGCCAACGGGCGCAGCTGGTGACATGGATGAAAGGCAATACCACCGGTGCAGCGAGCATTCAGGCTGGACTGCCTGCTTCCTGGGTTGTGGGGGATAAAACCGGCAGCGGTGGCTATGGCACCACCAACGATATCGCGGTGATCTGGCCAAAAGATCGTGCGCCGCTGATTCTGGTCACTTACTTCACCCAGCCTCAACCTAAGGCAGAAAGCCGTCGCGATGTATTAGCGTCGGCGGCTAAAATCGTCACCGACGGTTTGTAATAGCGGAAACGGAATGGGGAAACTCATTCCGTTTTTGTTTATCGCCTTAGACGGCAAAAGTGCTGTCGCCCACCTGCGCTTGCGCATACCAGGCCATAAGCTCCGTGGTTCCTGGTTCTCCTTCCGCTGGAGCCCAGTGCGCATAGTCATCGGCAGCCACGGGTTGATAGCCACCGTGTTTTACTTCAAAAATTATGCCACCGGTATCCAGCGACAGCACGGCATGCCAGGTTCCTGCGGCCATCTCCAGCACCGTACAGGTTTCCCCCAATATCGCCCGATGGGTGACGGTACCCCGATCGTCAAAATTCAGCACCACGAAACGACCCCTTAATGGCAACAGTAGCTCGAAGGTGTGAGGGTGTCGGTGCGGGCGCACGTAGGTCCCAGGTCATATTCCTTCCGGCGTCCGGCATTTTACCGCCAGACAGCTCGGGATTCGTGATATCACCGTTCTTGCAGAATACGGTCAGAGGGAAAATACCCGCCGTGAGCATGCAGCGCTGATACGTCAGCACTATCAGTATCGTGAATTTGCCTGGCCCTGGACATTTCGCCTTACCCGTCTTTTATATACCCGGAGCTGGATAAGCAACGAACGTCCTGGCCTGCTTTTCGATCTGGCGACAGGGTGGCTTATGCAACATCGTATTATTCTCCCCGGAGCCACTACGCTGACCCGGTTGATTTCAGAGGTAAGGGAAAAGGCGACGTTGCGCCTGTGGAACAAACTGGCACTGATACCGTCAGCCGAACAGCGTTCACAGCTGGAGATGCTGCTGGGGCCAACTGATTGCAGCCGCCTGTCTTTACTGGAATCACTGAAAAAGGGCCCTGTGACCATCAGTGGTCCGGCGTTTAATGAAGCAATTGAACGCTGGAAAACTCTGAACGATTTTGGCCTGCATGCTGAAAACCTGAGTACACTCCCGGCTGTGCGCCTGAAAAATCTCGCACGTTATGCTGGTATGACTTCGGTGTTCAATATTGCCAGGATGTCACCGCAGAAAAGGATGGCGGTTCTGGTTGCCTTTGTCCTTGCATGGGAAACGCTGGCGCTGGATGATGCATTGGACGTTCTGGACGCCATGCTGGCCGTTATCATCCGTGACGCCAGAAAGATTGGGCAGAAAAAACGGCTCCGCTCGCTGAAGGATCTGGATAAATCTGCATTGGCGCTCGCCAGCGCATGTTCGTACCTGCTGAAAGAAGAAACACCGGACGAATCGATTCGTGCTGAGGTGTTCAGCTACATCCCAAGGCAAAAGCTGGCTGAAATCATCACGCTTGTCCGTGAAATTGCCCGGCCCTCAGACGATAATTTTCATGAAGAAATGGTGGAGCAGTACGGGCGCGTTCGTCGTTTCCTGCCCCATCTGCTGAATACCGTTAAATTTTCATCCGCACCTGCCGGGGTTACCACTCTGAATGCCTGTGACTACCTCAGCCGGGAGTTCAGCTCACGGCGGCAGTTTTTTGACGACGCACCAACGGAAATTATCAGTCGGTCATGGAAACGGCTGGTGATTAACAAGGAAAAACATATCACCCGCAGGGGATACACGCTCTGCTTTCTCAGTAAACTGCAGGATAGTCTGAGGCGGAGGGATGTCTACGTTACCGGCAGTAACCGGTGGGGAGATCCTCGTGCAAGATTACTACAGGGTGCTGACTGGCAGGCAAACCGGATTAAGGTTTATCGTTCTTTGGGGCACCCGACAGACCCGCAGGAAGCAATAAAATCTCTGGGTCATCAGCTTGATAGTCGTTACAGACAGGTTGCTGCACGTCTTTGCGAAAATGAGGCTGTCGAACTCGATGTTTCTGGCCCGAAGCCCCGGTTGACAATTTCTCCCCTCGCCAGTCTTGATGAGCCGGACAGTCTGAAACGACTGAGCAAAATGATCAGTGATCTACTCCCTCCGGTGGATTTAACGGAGTTGCTGCTCGAAATTAACGCCCATACCGGATTTGCTGATGAGTTTTTCCATGCTAGTGAAGCCAGTGCCAGAGTTGATGATCTGCCCGTCAGCATCAGCGCCGTGCTGATGGCTGAAGCCTGCAATATCGGTCTGGAACCACTGATCAGATCAAATGTTCCTGCACTGACCCGACACCGGCTGAACTGGACAAAAGCGAACTATCTGCGGGCTGAAACTATCACCAGCGCTAATGCCAGACTGGTTGATTTTCAGGCAACGCTGCCACTGGCACAGATATGGGGTGGAGGAGAAGTGGCATCTGCAGATGGAATGCGCTTTGTTACGCCAGTCAGAACAATCAATGCCGGACCGAACCGCAAATACTTTGGTAATAACAGAGGGATCACCTGGTACAACTTTGTGTCCGATCAGTATTCCGGCTTTCATGGCATCGTTATACCGGGGACGCTGAGGGACTCTATCTTTGTGCTGGAAGGTCTTCTGGAACAGGAGACCGGGCTGAATCCAACCGAAATTATGACCGATACAGCAGGTGCCAGCGAACTTGTCTTTGGCCTTTTCTGGCTGCTGGGATACCAGTTTTCTCCACGCCTGGCTGATGCCGGTGCTTCGGTTTTCTGGCGAATGGACCATGATGCCGACTATGGCGTGCTGAATGATATTGCCAGAGGGCAATCAGATCCCCGAAAAATAGGGCACTGTTGCAAATAGTCGGTGGTGATAAACTTATCATCCCCTTTTGCTGATGGAGCTGCACATGAACCCATTCAAAGGCCGGCATTTTCAGCGTGACATCATTCTGTGGGCCGTACGCTGGTACTGCAAATACGGCATCAGTTACCGTGAGCTGCAGGAGATGCTGGCTGAACGCGGAGTGAATGTCGATCACTCCACGATTTACCGCTGGGTTCAGCGTTATGCGCCTGAAATGGAAAAACGGCTGCGCTGGTACTGGCGTAACCCTTCCGATCTTTGCCCGTGGCACATGGATGAAACCTACGTGAAGGTCAATGGCCGCTGGGCGTATCTGTACCGGGCCGTCGACAGCCGGGGCCGCACTGTCGATTTTTATCTCTCCTCCCGTCGTAACAGCAAAGCTGCATACCGGTTTCTGGGTAAAATCCTCAACAACGTGAAGAAGTGGCAGATCCCGCGATTCATCAACACGGATAAAGCGCCCGCCTATGGTCGCGCGCTTGCTCTGCTCAAACGCGAAGGCCGGTGCCCGTCTGACGTTGAACACCGACAGATTAAGTACCGGAACAACGTGATTGAATGCGATCATGGCAAACTGAAACGGATAATCGGCGCCACGCTGGGATTTAAATCCATGAAGACGGCTTACGCCACCATCAAAGGTATTGAGGTGATGCGTGCACTACGCAAAGGCCAGGCCTCAGCATTTTATTATGGTGATCCCCTGGGCGAAATGCGCCTGGTAAGCAGAGTTTTTGAAATGTAAGGCCTTTGAATAAGACAAAAGGCTGCCTCATCGCTAACTTTGCAACAGTGCCAATGTGGGCGTCTGGTGTTGTAGAAGTTCAGATATCGGGCGATGCCAGCGCGTGCCTCGGACACAGTCTTGTAGGCATGGAGGTAGACTTCCTCGTATTTGATCGAACGCCAGAGCCGCTCGACGAAGACATTGTCTCGCCACGCACCCTTGCCATCCATCGAGATGGCAATCTGTGACCTCTTCAGCACGGCGGTGAAGTCGATGGAGGTGAACTGCGATCCCTGGTCGGTATTGAAGATTTCCGGCCTGCCATGACGGGCAAGTGCCTCCTCCACCGCCTCGATGCAGAAGGCTGCTTCCATCGTGATCGACAACCGCCATGACAAGACCTTCCGGCTGAACCAGTCCACGACGGCGCACAGATAGACAAATCCCCGCGCCATGGGGATGTAGGTCAGGTCCATTGCCCACACCTGATTGGGCCGGGTGACTGCCAGCTTTCGTATGTGCCCTGGCGCTGGTTTCGAGGTGTTCGGGCGGCGGTAGATCGCCTTGATGCCCATCTTCTTCATCAGCGTGGCGACGTGTCGCCGCCCGGTCTCCAGACCTTCTCCTCTCAAGAGCCCTTGCAACATCCGACTTCCGGCAAAGGGGTAGTCGAGATGCAATTCGTCAATCCGGCGCATAAGGGCCAGATCGCCGTCAGACACCGGACGAGGCAGATAGTAGACGCTGCCACGGCTGAAGCCGAGAAGCTTCGCCTGGCGCACGACGGATAGCTTGTGCTCGCGGTCGATCATTTCTTTCCGCCCAGCAATCCCGCCTTGCCGAGCGCACCGGATAAAAAATCGTTCTCCAGTGTCAGTTCGCCGATTTTCGCGTGCAGCGTTTTGACATCGATGGTCGGACCCGACGGCTCCGCTTTCGTTTCATCGCCGAACACACCTGTCGCCCCCTCAAGGAGCTGGTCTTTCCATTGCTTGATCTGGTTGGCGTGCACATCGAACTGCTGGGACAACTCCACCAGCGTCTGCTCACCTCGGATGGCGGCAAGTGCCACCTTCGCCTTGAAAGCCGGGCTATGGTTCCGGCGCGGTCGTCTCGTCATGGTCTCTCCTGTTCCCGGCATCTAAGCCGAAGTCAGGCAGAAACTCCACTTATCCCCGCTGTGCAGATTTCCCGAGCCAGCTCTAAGGCGATCAGGTGCGCTGATCGAGTCTGTCGAGCACCATCGCTGCAAGTTCATCGCTGGTGTGTGCACCACTATCGAGAACACGGGTTGTGGACGGAAGCCGTTCCCTTGCGGCCAAGCATCGGGCGACATTCGCTAATCGCCACTCTCGAATCTCCGCATTCCGATTCGGGTCAGGATGCATGGTCTGGTTCGAGATCCGGTGACGCAATAGGTCCTCGTTAAGCATCAGAAAGATGTGCAGCAGCTGATCGTCGATCTGCCTTAACCCGTCGAGTATCTCAGTCAGATAGTCCGGGTGCACGAGCGTCATTGGGATGATGATGTCCTGCGAGTAATTCCTGCGAATCTCGCTGACCGCAGCGATCGTAAGTCCCCTCCACAAGGGGAGATCCTGATAGTCTCCGCTCGCTGGTATGGGGACCGTTTCTTTCACCACGAACCCGATTTCCTCAGGGTCAAAGATCAGCGATTTCGGACGCCGATCGCGCAGCCGCTCAGCGAGAGTCGTCTTTCCGGCGCCGAAAGGTCCGTTGATCCAGATTATCATTGTCGACGGCCTCTAACCGGAAGGCTCGCAAGAGCGCTGGGCGGCTTCGTGTGCTGGCACGATCGGAGTGGCTCCGAAGTGCTTCTCAAGATAGGTGACGCCGAACGTCACGATGTCCTGCGCGTCGAACAGGTAGCACTGAGCAAAGCCCACGACACCTTCTCGATGGCGACCGAGCTTCACGTAAGCATTTGCTATAGTTTCGACCGCATCCGGCTTTCCTTCGATAGCAAAGCAATCGAGAATGCCGTTTGAATCGTATTCTGATGCCGTTTTCCAGGCGACTTCACCGTTTCTTCCAAGCATCGGCATCTCATACGTCACCCATCGTTTGTTGGGGATATCCGCAACCGCCTCGGCGTAGTGCAATGCGGTAACGGAGTTTAGCGGCGCACCCAACAGCAGGGCCTTCCCGCCAAGGCGGACGAACCGCTCGACGGGCGACCCTTCCCCCAAGGCGTGACCGAGTTCGTGAGGCTCCGTCAGCGTTTCAGCTAGCGGACCAACCGCGACCATCGATGCATCGGGGTGCGCGCTGCGCCGCGCGCCGGGGGCTTGAACCAGAAATTGATTCAGCAGGCCGAACCCACGGTAAGTCCCGGCCGTTGCGGGATCGAACGGCGGCCAGGTACGGCGGGCTTTGTCATCCAACCGAGCGCCATTCAGAGTCTCCTCGTAGGGTGATCGGTCCCACGACGCGTATCCCATCACAGTGCCAGTCGGCCCAACCGCGGAGCGTAACGCGGCAACGACCGTCTCCGCTCCTCCTTCGACCGGACCAATCGCTTTAAGTGAGGCATGCACCATCAACAGGTCACCGGTTTGGACTCCTAATTTTCGAATTGCCTCCGTTATTGCCTTCCGCGTATGCATCGCGATATCTCCTCTAAACTGCAAAACACTATACCTATCGAGAGGCACTGTTGCAAATAGTCGGTGGTGATAAACTTATCATCCCCTTTTGCTGATGGAGCTGCACATGAACCCATTCAAAGGCCGGCATTTTCAGCGTGACATCATTCTGTGGGCCGTACGCTGGTACTGCAAATACGGCATCAGTTACCGTGAGCTGCAGGAGATGCTGGCTGAACGCGGAGTGAATGTCGATCACTCCACGATTTACCGCTGGGTTCAGCGTTATGCGCCTGAAATGGAAAAACGGCTGCGCTGGTACTGGCGTAACCCTTCCGATCTTTGCCCGTGGCACATGGATGAAACCTACGTGAAGGTCAATGGCCGCTGGGCGTATCTGTACCGGGCCGTCGACAGCCGGGGCCGCACTGTCGATTTTTATCTCTCCTCCCGTCGTAACAGCAAAGCTGCATACCGGTTTCTGGGTAAAATCCTCAACAACGTGAAGAAGTGGCAGATCCCACGATTCATCAACACGGATAAAGCGCCCGCCTATGGTCGCGCGCTTGCTCTGCTCAAACGCGAAGGCCGGTGCCCGTCTGACGTTGAACACCGACAGATTAAGTACCGGAACAACGTGATTGAATGCGATCATGGCAAACTGAAACGGATAATCGGCGCCACGCTGGGATTTAAATCCATGAAGACGGCTTACGCCACCATCAAAGGTATTGAGGTGATGCGTGCACTACGCAAAGGCCAGGCCTCAGCATTTTATTATGGTGATCCCCTGGGCGAAATGCGCCTGGTAAGCAGAGTTTTTGAAATGTAAGGCCTTTGAATAAGACAAAAGGCTGCCTCATCGCTAACTTTGCAACAGTGCCCCACATCTTTTGTCACCAACGAGCGGCTGCCTATCACCGCACCGTGCCCGATCTTGATTCCGGGCATGACCATTGCCTCAGAGCCGATCCAAACGTCATTGCCAATGACAGTATTACCTGCTTTTTGGAAGGCATCGAGTGCGCTTGAGAATGCAGGTTCTTCCTGCATATAAAAGAACGGGAAAGATGATGCCCAGTCGTACCGATGCCCCTGATTGCCAGCCATGATAAAGGAAGCCCCACTCCCGATAGAGCAGAAACTACCGATGATCAACTTATCAACGTCATCACGGTCCGGAAACAGATACCGTGCGCAGTCATCGAATGAGTGCCCATGATAGTAGCCAGAGTAATAGCTGTACCGCCCAACTTTGATATTGGGGTTCTTCACTTGCTCAGAAAGCAGCTTGCCTTTGAAGGGGCTATCAAAGTAGTTGGTCATAAGAGATCCCGCGGTCTGTGACTTTGCCGTCTAACGTTTGAAATAAGGGGCGCCGAGCGCCAGCGAGGGGAGCCAAAAGCTTGCTTTTGGCCGTCCCGACTTGATTGAAGGGTTGGGCGATTTTGCCATTAGATTTTTTATAAATTTAGTGTGTTTAGAATGGTGATCGCATTTTTCTTGGCTTTTATGCTTGATGTTAAATTCGACCCCAAGTTTCCTGTAAGTGCGGACACAAAAACATATTTATGTCCTGATTTGCTTATAATAAACCCTTCAAACCATCCGTTTTGTAAGGTTCTATTTGCTGTGAATCCTGCACCAGTTTTCCCATACAGTTTTGTACTATTATCCAGATCTTGTAGATACATGTTCTCTATGGTGTTTTCTATGGCTGAGTTTTTAACTGGGAGATTGTGATTAATAATTTTACGCAGGAATTGAATTTGTTCTTCTGGTGAAATTTTTAAGCTACTTTCGAGCCATGCTTCTGTTAATCCGTTGTTTCTTTCTTTATCTCCAGAGAAGTCTTGATTTCCATAATCAAAATCTTTGAGATAATTCTTGATTTTATTTAATCCAATTTTTTGGGTTATTTCTTGCGAAACCCAAACAACAGAAAATTGCATCCACGTCTTTGGTGTATGATTGCTGTTCCAGATCTCCATTCCTTTGGGGGTTTTATCCCATTTGAATATGGTTTTCTGATCTATTATTTCCGCATCAAATGCCATAAGTGATAATGCGATCTTGAAAGTTGAATCTGGTGCCATTTGCGTTGCACACTTTGCTTTATTGAATTGAGCAATTTCAGCGTTTGTGGATGCATCGTAAAGTAAAAAACAACCTTCAGTTCCTTCAAATAATGGAGATGCAACAGTAGAGATATCTGTTGATGCACTGGCGCTGCTGTAGATAATATTTGCAATTATTAAAAAAATAGCGAAGTTGATATGTATTGTGTTTTTCATAATAAGTATTGGTTTGGTAAAGGGCTTAATTTTAACGGCTAACAATTAATGAGGCTCCGGGTTCGCCCAACGTTTGACATGAGGGGCGGCCAAGGGCGCCAGCCCTTGGACGTCCCCCTCGATGGAAGGGTTAGGCATCACTGCGTGTTCGCTCGAATGCCTGGCGTGTTTGAACCATGTACACGGCTGGACCATATGGGGTGGTTACGGTACCTTGCCTCTCAAACCCCGCTTTCTCGTAGCATCGGATCGCTCGCAAGTTGCTCGGCGACGGGTCCGTTTGGATCTTGGTGACCTCGGGATCATTGAACAGCAACTCAACCAGAGCTCGAACCAGCTTGGTTCCCAAGCCTTTGCCCAGTTGTGATGCATTCGCCAGTAACTGGTCTATTCCGCGTACTCCTGGATCGGTTTCTTCTTCCCACCGTCCGTCCCCGCTTCCAAGAGCAACGTACGACTGGGCATACCCAATCGGCTCTCCATTCAGCATTGCAATGTATGGAGTGACGGACTCTTGCGCTAAAACGCTTGGCAAGTACTGTTCCTGTACGTCAGCAAGTGTCGGGCGTGCTTCTTCTCCGCCCCACCACTCGACGATATGAGATCGATTTAGCCACTCATAGAGCATCGCAAGGTCATGCTCAGTCATGAGGCGCAGTGTGACGGAATCGTTGCTGTTGGTCACGATGCTGTACTTTGTGATGCCTAACTTTGTTTTTGCGTTGCTCATGATGTCTAACTCCCAATTTGTGTAGGGCTTATTATGCACGCTTAAAGGCACTGTTGCAAAGTTAGCGATGAGGCAGCCTTTTGTCTTATTCAAAGGCCTTACATTTCAAAAACTCTGCTTACCAGGCGCATTTCGCCCAGGGGATCACCATAATAAAATGCTGAGGCCTGGCCTTTGCGTAGTGCACGCATCACCTCAATACCTTTGATGGTGGCGTAAGCCGTCTTCATGGATTTAAATCCCAGCGTGGCGCCGATTATCCGTTTCAGTTTGCCATGATCGCATTCAATCACGTTGTTCCGGTACTTAATCTGTCGGTGTTCAACGTCAGACGGGCACCGGCCTTCGCGTTTGAGCAGAGCAAGCGCGCGACCATAGGCGGGCGCTTTATCCGTGTTGATGAATCGCGGGATCTGCCACTTCTTCACGTTGTTGAGGATTTTACCCAGAAACCGGTATGCAGCTTTGCTGTTACGACGGGAGGAGAGATAAAAATCGACAGTGCGGCCCCGGCTGTCGACGGCCCGGTACAGATACGCCCAGCGGCCATTGACCTTCACGTAGGTTTCATCCATGTGCCACGGGCAAAGATCGGAAGGGTTACGCCAGTACCAGCGCAGCCGTTTTTCCATTTCAGGCGCATAACGCTGAACCCAGCGGTAAATCGTGGAGTGATCGACATTCACTCCGCGTTCAGCCAGCATCTCCTGCAGCTCACGGTAACTGATGCCGTATTTGCAGTACCAGCGTACGGCCCACAGAATGATGTCACGCTGAAAATGCCGGCCTTTGAATGGGTTCATGTGCAGCTCCATCAGCAAAAGGGGATGATAAGTTTATCACCACCGACTATTTGCAACAGTGCCACTTCGACGACTACCTGCTGCCGGCCGAGAAGTTCGCCGCACTCAAGCGCGAGCAGGCCCTGCCCCTGGCGATCAACCCGAACAGCGACCAGTACCTGGAAGAGCGTTTGCAGCTGCTGGACGAGCAGTTGGCCACCGTCACCCGCCTGGCCAAGGACAACGAGCTGCCCGATGCCATCCTCACCGAGTCAGGGCTGAAAATCACCCCGCTGGATGCGGCGGTGCCGGATCGGGCGCAGGCGCTGATCGACCAAACCAGCCAGTTACTGCCGCGCATCAAGATCACCGAACTGCTGATGGACGTGGACGACTGGACGGGCTTCAGCCGCCACTTCACCCACTTGAAGGACGGGGCCGAGGCCAAAGACAGGACGTTGCTGCTGTCCGCAATCCTCGGTGATGCGATCAACCTCGGGCTGACCAAGATGGCCGAGTCGAGCCCCGGCCTGACCTACGCCAAGCTGTCCTGGCTGCAAGCCTGGCACATCCGCGACGAAACCTATTCGGCGGCCTTGGCCGAGCTGGTCAACCACCAGTATCGCCACGCCTTTGCCGCCCACTGGGGCGACGGCACGACCTCATCCTCCGATGGCCAGCGCTTCCGCGCGGGTGGCCGGGGCGAGAGCACCGGGCACGTCAACCCGAAGTACGGTAGCGAGCCGGGACGGCTGTTCTATACCCATATCTCCGACCAGTACGCGCCGTTCAGCACCCGCGTGGTGAATGTCGGCGTCCGCGATTCCACCTATGTGCTCGACGGCCTGCTGTACCACGAGTCCGACCTGCGGATCGAGGAGCACTACACCGACACGGCCGGCTTCACCGATCACGTCTTTGCCCTGATGCACCTGCTAGGCTTCCGCTTCGCGCCGCGCATCCGCGACCTCGGCGAAACCAAGCTGTACGTGCCGCAGGGCGTGCAAGCCTACCCGACGTTGCGCCCGCTGATCGGCGGCACCCTGAACATCAAGCACGTGCGTGCCCACTGGGACGACATCCTGCGCCTGGCCAGCTCGATCAAGCAGGGCACCGTCACCGCCTCGCTGATGCTGCGCAAGCTCGGCAGCTACCCGCGCCAGAACGGACTGGCCGTGGCCCTGCGCGAGCTGGGCCGGATCGAGCGCACGCTGTTCATCCTGGACTGGCTGCAAAGTGTTGAACTGCGCCGCCGCGTGCATGCCGGCCTGAACAAAGGTGAGGCGCGCAACTCGCTGGCCAGGGCGGTGTTCTTCAACCGCCTTGGGGAAATCAGGGATCGGAGCTTCGAGCAGCAGCGCTACCGGGCCAGCGGCCTCAACCTGGTGACGGCGGCTATCGTGCTGTGGAACACGGTGTACCTGGAACGCGCCACCCAGGGGTTGGTCGAGGCCGGCAAGCCGGTGGACGGCGAGCTGCTGCAATTCCTGTCGCCGCTGGGCTGGGAGCACATCAACCTAACCGGCGATTACGTCTGGCGGCAGAGCCGCAGACTGGAAGACGGGAAGTTTCGGCCCTTACGGATGCCCGGAAAACCTTAGCGTACGATTTTTTCCGAATTCTGCGGGCTCCCCTATCTCATCTGCGCAAGGCAGAACGTGAAGACGGCCGCGAGCGCCAGGCGCACGAGGCCGGCGCGCGGACCCGCGCCACGGCCCACGAGCGGACGCCGCAGCAGGAGCGCCAGAAGGCCGCCAGAGAGGCCGAGCGCGGCCGTGAGGCTTGGACGCTAGGGCAGGGCATGAAAAAGCCCGTAGCGGGCTGCTACGGGCGTCTGACGCGGTGGAAAGGGGGAGGGGATGTTGTCTACATGGCTCTGCTGTAGTGAGTGGGTTGCGCTCCGGCAGCGGTCCTGATCAATCGTCACCCTTTCTCGGTCCTTCAACGTTCCTGACAACGAGCCTCCTTTTCGCCAATCCATCGACAATCACCGCGAGTCCCTGCTCGAACGCTGCGTCCGGACCGGCTTCGTCGAAGGCGTCTATCGCGGCCCGCAACAGCGGCGAGAGCGGAGCCTGTTCAACGGTGCCGCCGCGCTCGCCGGCATCGCTGTCGCCGGCCTGCTCCTCAAGCACGGCCCCAACAGTGAAGTAGCTGATTGTCATCAGCGCATTGACGGCGTCCCCGGCCGAAAAACCCGCCTCGCAGAGGAAGCGAAGCTGCGCGTCGGCCGTTTCCATCTGCGGTGCGCCCGGTCGCGTGCCGGCATGGATGCGCGCGCCATCGCGGTAGGCGAGCAGCGCCTGCCTGAAGCTGCGGGCATTCCCGATCAGAAATGAGCGCCAGTCGTCGTCGGCTCTCGGCACCGAATGCGTATGATTCTCCGCCAGCATGGCTTCGGCCAGTGCGTCGAGCAGCGCCCGCTTGTTCCTGAAGTGCCAGTAAAGCGCCGGCTGCTGAACCCCCAACCGTTCCGCCAGTTTGCGTGTCGTCAGACCGTCTACGCCGACCTCGTTCAACAGGTCCAGGGCGGCACGGATCACTGTATTCGGCTGCAACTTTGTCATGCTTGACACTTTATCACTGATAAACATAATATGTCCACCAACTTATCAGTGATAAAGAATCCGCGCGTTCAATCGGACCAGCGGAGGCTGGTCCGGAGGCCAGACGTGAAACCCAACAGACCCCTGATCGTAATTCTGAGCACTGTCGCGCTCGACGCTGTCGGCATCGGCCTGATTATGCCGGTGCTGCCGGGCCTCCTGCGCGATCTGGTTCACTCGAACGACGTCACCGCCCACTATGGCATTCTGCTGGCGCTGTATGCGTTGATGCAATTTGCCTGCGCACCTGTGCTGGGCGCGCTGTCGGATCGTTTCGGGCGGCGGCCGGTCTTGCTCGTCTCGCTGGCCGGCGCTGCTGTCGACTACGCCATCATGGCGACGGCGCCTTTCCTTTGGGTTCTCTATATCGGGCGGATCGTGGCCGGCATCACCGGGGCGACTGGGGCGGTAGCCGGCGCTTATATTGCCGATATCACTGATGGCGATGAGCGCGCGCGGCACTTCGGCTTCATGAGCGCCTGTTTCGGGTTCGGGATGGTCGCGGGACCTGTGCTCGGTGGGCTGATGGGCGGTTTCTCCCCCCACGCTCCGTTCTTCGCCGCGGCAGCCTTGAACGGCCTCAATTTCCTGACGGGCTGTTTCCTTTTGCCGGAGTCGCACAAAGGCGAACGCCGGCCGTTACGCCGGGAGGCTCTCAACCCGCTCGCTTCGTTCCGGTGGGCCCGGGGCATGACCGTCGTCGCCGCCCTGATGGCGGTCTTCTTCATCATGCAACTTGTCGGACAGGTGCCGGCCGCGCTTTGGGTCATTTTCGGCGAGGATCGCTTTCACTGGGACGCGACCACGATCGGCATTTCGCTTGCCGCATTTGGCATTCTGCATTCACTCGCCCAGGCAATGATCACCGGCCCTGTAGCCGCCCGGCTCGGCGAAAGGCGGGCACTCATGCTCGGAATGATTGCCGACGGCACAGGCTACATCCTGCTTGCCTTCGCGACACGGGGATGGATGGCGTTCCCGATCATGGTCCTGCTTGCTTCGGGTGGCATCGGAATGCCGGCGCTGCAAGCAATGTTGTCCAGGCAGGTGGATGAGGAACGTCAGGGGCAGCTGCAAGGCTCACTGGCGGCGCTCACCAGCCTGACCTCGATCGTCGGACCCCTCCTCTTCACGGCGATCTATGCGGCTTCTATAACAACGTGGAACGGGTGGGCATGGATTGCAGGCGCTGCCCTCTACTTGCTCTGCCTGCCGGCGCTGCGTCGCGGGCTTTGGAGCGGCGCAGGGCAACGAGCCGATCGCTGATCGTGGAAACGATAGGCCTATGCCATGCGGGTCAAGGCGACTTCCGGCAAGCTATACGCGCCCTAGGAGTGCGGTTGGAACGTTGGCCCAGCCAGATACTCCCGATCACGAGCAGGACGCCGATGATTTGAAGCGCACTCAGCGTCTGATCCAAGAACAACCATCCTAGCAACACGGCGGTCCCCGGGCTGAGAAAGCCCAGTAAGGAAACAACTGTAGGTTCGAGTCGCGAGATCCCCCGGAACCAAAGGAAGTAGGTTAAACCCGCTCCGATCAGGCCGAGCCACGCCAGGCCGAGAACATTGGTTCCTGTAGGCATCGGGATTGGCGGATCAAACACTAAAGCTACTGGAACGAGCAGAAGTCCTCCGGCCGCCAGTTGCCAGGCGGTAAAGGTGAGCAGAGGCACGGGAGGTTGCCACTTGCGGGTCAGCACGGTTCCGAACGCCATGGAAACCGCCCCCGCCAGGCCCGCTGCGACGCCGACAGGATCTAGCGCTGCGTTTGGTGTCAACACCAACAGCGCCACGCCCGCAGTTCCGCAAATAGCCCCCAGGACCGCCATCAATCGTATCGGGCTACCTAGCAGAGCGGCAGAGATGAACACGACCATCAGCGGCTGCACAGCGCCTACCGTCGCCGCGACCCCGCCCGGCAGGCGGTAGACCGAAATAAACAACAAGCTCCAGAATAGCGAAATATTAAGTGCGCCGAGGATGAAGATGCGCATCCACCAGATTCCCGTTGGAATCTGTCGGACGATCATCACGAGCAATAAACCCGCCGGCAACGCCCGCAGCATCGCGACCGTCATCGGTGAGAAGTTCGGCAGGTATTGGGTGGTGACAATGTAGGTGCTGCCCCAAATGGCAGGTGCTATCGCTGTGAACAATAAATCGGGCGTGCGTAATGACATGCGATTACAAGACCTCCGCTACGGCGATGGGTTTTTGAGAGTTGCAGGCGCCGCGATGACCGCACCCTGACTTGGACTGGCCCTGCCTCGCACCAATCCACCTGCGGCTATGGCCGCGATCATGCGAGGCCCGAAAATTACACGACCTGTACACGTCCGCCGAACCCGGAACGCAACAGAGCTTCGTGGGCATCCCGATCCGGGTCGTAGCAGCAGTCCTGGACCAAACGCACGTCGTAGTCCGCATCACTAGCCCAGGCGACGCTTGAAAGAACAACGCCGGTGGTGCTTATCCCGGCCATGACAAGCGTGCTTACGCCGCGCGTCCGAAGGTCGGCGTCGAGCGCCGTGCCATAAAAGACGCTGGCTCGCGGACATGCATAGAAAAGGTCGCCCCGTTCGATCGCAAGCCCTTCGACGGGCAGACCGGTGCGAAATCGTCCGCTCGGGAGATACGGTGAGATTTGGCGATTCGTCGCCGGCGGCGCATGTTCATACTCTTCGCCGAGCGAAAAGTTGGGGAACAGCACGGGCCGGCCGCGCAAGGCGTGCTGGCAGCCGTGCAGACCCTGCGTGAGATGAACGCCGACAACCTGCGCAAGGTGCCGGCCGATGCACCCACGGCCTTCATCAAGCCGCGCTGGAAGCCGCTGGTGATCACCCCGGAAGGCCTCGACCGGAAATTCTACGAAATCTGCGCCCTGTCCGAGCTGAAGAACGCCCTGCGCTCCGGCGACATCTGGGTCAAGGGCTCGCGGCAGTTCCGCGACTTCGACGACTACCTGCTGCCGGCCGAGAAGTTCGCCGCACTCAAGCGCGAGCAGGCCCTGCCCCTGGCGATCAACCCGAACAGCGACCAGTACCTGGAAGAGCGTTTGCAGCTGCTGGACGAGCAGTTGGCCACCGTCACCCGCCTGGCCAAGGACAACGAGCTGCCCGATGCCATCCTCACCGAGTCAGGGCTGAAAATCACCCCGCTGGATGCGGCGGTGCCGGATCGGGCGCAGGCGCTGATCGACCAAACCAGCCAGTTACTGCCGCGCATCAAGATCACCGAACTGCTGATGGACGTGGACGACTGGACGGGCTTCAGCCGCCACTTCACCCACTTGAAGGACGGGGCCGAGGCCAAAGACAGGACGTTGCTGCTGTCCGCAATCCTCGGTGATGCGATCAACCTCGGGCTGACCAAGATGGCCGAGTCGAGCCCCGGCCTGACCTACGCCAAGCTGTCCTGGCTGCAAGCCTGGCACATCCGCGACGAAACCTATTCGGGGTCGGTTCCGGCTGAGGGCGAAATGACACCCTAAGCGTTAGCTCTGTGTCGTTGCACGATGTCAGCGACGGTATTCTTGCTGATACCGAGCTCGCGTGCGATCCAGCGATAGCTGCGTCCCTCGGCCCTCATCGCAACCACCTTAGGCAAAAGTCGGTCTGATTTTGGTCGCACTCCGGCCTGACGACCAAGCCTCTTACCACGTGCCTTCGCAACAGCAAGGCCTGACTTGACCCGCTCGCTGATGAGATCCCGCTCAAACTCCGCAATGCCGGAAAGAAACGTCGCCAGCATTCGTCCATACGGCGACGAAAGATCGAACGCCATTCCATTCATGGCTATCACGGAAACCTTCCAGTTCTCCAGTTCACGTAGCGTATTGAGCAGATCGAGCGTCGAGCGCCCCCACCGGGAAAGCTCAGTGACCAGGATTGCATCAATTTGTCTGGACTGGGCAAGCGCCAGGACTTTCTTTCGCTCGGCCCGGTCGAGTTTAGTTCCTGAACCTGTTTCCTTAAATATTCCCACCACGTCGTAGCCGGCACAGCCGGCGAAGGCTCGCAGATCAAATTCCTGGCGTTCACAAGACTGATCCGCTGTTGAAACCCGGCAGTAAATGGCGGCACGATGTCCCAATTGAACCCTCCTGGATTTTTGTATCGGAACGCCCTGATTTATATGGGCTGGCTGTTGTCCAAAACAGACTATACTTCAAAAGGGACGAATTTGTATGTCACGACGCCATATTTTCACCGAACGGCAGCGAGCAGCGCTGTTCGATCTGCCCACGGACGAACTGTCGCTACTGAAGTTCTACACGCTGGGCGATGATGACCTGGAAAACATTAGGCAGCGCCGCAGACCGGAAAACAGGATTGGCTTTGCCCTGCAACTTTGTGCCTTACGATATCCGGGCCGTGCACTGGCTCCTGGTGAGATGATCCCGCGTGAAGTCCTTTCCTTCGTCGGTGCTCAGCTTGGAGTTCCGGTTGAATCACTTGCTGAGGCTAACGCCATGTTGAGCGCTGTGTCGGAAGATGCACGTAAAGCCAGCAATACGGAAGACAAACGTGACCTTGAATCGCTTCAAGGCTGGCTGGAAGAGAACATCAATTCTCAACTGGCAGGCGTGAAGTAACTATGACTGTAACCCCACTGGGGGCTTCATGCCCCTGTGGGGGCATGGTGCCCGTAAAAGGAGTCACCATGAATGCAGTGAAGATGATCCAGAAGGAAAACCAGCTTGAGCTGCCGCTTTTCTTCCTGGATGAAGAGCCGAAGACCGCAGAAGTCATTCCATTTGAGCCAAAGCCTGAATGGACTGATGATGAGGTAAGGCAGTTACGTGATGGGCTTTTATGGCATAGCCTTAGAGTCCTTGCTGATGGTCGAGCTGGAAGTGAAATCAAGCAGGAAACGATGGCTTGGGTGATGTCCGATGAGGTACATCCATTCTCATTTGTGGTCTGCTGCGATGAAGCAGGTTACGATCCATCTGGAGTAAGGGAAGGCGTGAAGTCTATCCTAAACCGCTTAGCGCGGGTTAAAGCGGGGGGTTAACCCCCTGCTTTCCCAGTGGCATCGACTTTCACATGTGAAAGTTTGTGCCCCTCGGAAAGCAAGATTTTGCTCTCTGTCGAGAGTGAATAGTGAGGTAGCTGGCCTCCCCAAACAAACAGCATTCTACATAACCCTTGGGGGATCACTGCCCCTCGGGCTGGTGGTTCCCTGACAAACATGGAGCCACAACTATGACTACTCTTGCCAGCTTTGCGAATCCGATTTCTGTTATTCAACGCTCACCAACCAGTGGGGTGTTTGGCACAAATCAGTTCGTAGGAGACAAAGAGGGATTTGTACAAAAGGTGCTCGGAAAGTGGTACTGCAATCCAGGGAATACCATTCCCGTTGAGAGCATGTCCCACCTTGAGCAGGCGGAGAAACTGTATGACTTCTATGTCAAGTATCTCCAAGTGAAAGAAAAGATCTCTGTGAACCTTGGCCGGGTGCTGCATAAGCTGTACAGCACTGGTTCTATCAAGGAAGCAGAGATCGTGCTTGAAGCAATAAAGGCTCAGGCTGGCGTAACAGCTTGAGCAATCTACTAACCCTAAACCGGGTGCATCCGCCCGGTTCGGGACGTGGTGCGCCCCCAAACTATTTGGAGTGCATCATGGAAAAACATAACCTCAAATCCGGATTCAGCATCTATTTCGCTGACGTCCATTTCGAGAAACAAGTCTACGCATTCGGCTCAGGACTTGGCTTCACCTCTGTGATTTACGCCTACTCGCTGGGCCGAGATCCGGAAGAAGCTGAGAAGCTGGCGCTTGAAAAGTACGACTCTGACGAAACGAAGGTGAAGAAGGTGCATGTCAATCTGGCTCGCAGCCAGGACATCAACCGCTACACCTTCCCTGAACAAATGGCTGGCTTTGCTAATGCCATTCAGTCTCACGGCATCGCTGTGAACTGAGAACCACTTTAAACCCATCGGGGCCATTACTTCCCGATTGGGACGGTAGTGGCCTCTCAACCGAAAGGAGAGAGCTCATGGCTACTATCGTAAACACCAAGTTAGGAGAACATCGAGGCAAGAAGCGCGTCTGGCTGGAAGGCCAAAAGCTACTGCGTGAAGGTTACTATCCTGGCATGAAGTATGATCTGGAGCTGAAAGATTCCCAGGTTGTGCTTCGCGTCAAAGAGGAGGGTAAGTTCACCATCAGTAAGCGCGAGCGCAATGGCCGGGTGTCTCCAATCATCGATCTGACCGTGCAGGAGCTTGCTACCGTTTTTGACGGTGTAGAGATGCTCCGCGTGTTCATCCGTAACGGCGCAATTGTGATCTCTGCTCACCATCAACAAGAGCGAGTGATCGAGCGCGTCAACCGGCTTATCAGTAAGCTGGAGAATGGAGAATCGCTTTCGGTATGCAGCCTCTTTCATGGGGGTGGTGTGCTTGATAAAGCGATTCACGCCGGTTTTCACAAGGCGGGAATTGCCAGTGCCATATCTGTGGCCGTGGAGATGGAAGGGAAATATCTCGATTCGTCTTTGGCAAATAACCCGGAGCTTTGGAACGAAGATTCTATTGTTATCGAATCGCCAATCCAGGCTGTGAATCTCAGCAAACGCCCACCACAGGTGGATGTTTTGATGGGGGGCATACCGTGTACCGGCGCGTCAAAGTCAGGTCGCAGTAAGAACAAGTTGGAGTTTGCCGAATCGCATGAGGCGGCAGGTGCCATGTTCTTCAACTTCCTGCAATTCGTAGAAGCGCTAAACCCAGCCGTTGTGCTGATTGAGAACGTGCCTGAGTACCAGAACACCGCTTCGATGGAAGTGATTCGTTCGGTGCTCTCTTCGTTGGGTTACTCCCTACAAGAGCGCATTCTCGACGGCAATGAGTTTGGGGTTATTGAGCGCCGCAAGCGTCTTTGTGTTGTTGCGCTTTCCCACGGGATCGACGGGTTTGAACTTGAGAAGGTTCAGCCTGTTCGCACCAAGGAAAGTCGCATACAGGACATCCTGGAGCCAGTTCCGCTCGATTCTGAACGTTGGAAGTCATTTGACTATCTGGCTGAGAAGGAGTTGAGAGACAAAGCTGCTGGCAAGGGGTTCTCTCGCCAGCTTCTGACTGGCGACGATGAGTTTTGCGGCACCATAGGTAAGGACTATGCAAAATGCAGAAGTACCGAACCTTTCATTGTTCATCCAGAACAGCCGGAGTTGTCTCGCATCTTTACACCGACAGAACATTGTCGAGTGAAAGGGATACCAGAGGAACTCATCCAAGGTCTGTCGGACACTATTGCCCACCAGATTCTCGGGCAATCGGTAGTCTTTCCCGCGTTCGAGGCTTTAGCCCTCGCATTAGGGAACAGCCTGTGGAGCTGGGTTGGAATGATGCCAATCATGGTCGAAGTCGTGGATGAATCACAGCCGGTGATCGGTGGTGAAGACTTCCATTGGGCAACGGCATTGGTTGACGCAAAGGGCACTCTCAAGCTGTCACCGGCAGCGAAAAAACAGGGGATGCCCTTCAACATTATGGATGGTCAATTGGCTGTCTATTCACCTAACGGAACTAAAAAGAGCTGCGGCCATGAGCCTTGCGAATATCTCCCGGTAATGATGTCCGGAGACGCAATCATGGTCACTTCATCTTTGGTTCATTAGTAACTCACCGGGGCAATGCCGAAAGGCCTTTGCTCCGGCCTATCCGAAAGGAGAGTAATCATGAAAATCGAAACTGTTGTGCCTTTACCTCCCGAGGATTCAGGCCTTCAACACTGCATTGCCAGGTTCCATAACCGCAACATGGATTCCAAGCGAAAAGACAAGACCCGTTTTTTCAGGAGGGAGCCGGTTATGATCGTAAACCCAGAGACCAAAGCAAAGGTTCTCCGGTATGCGATGGGCAACCCTGGGAATTTATCCATCACAAAGCTGGCGGTCGCGCTGGATTACGATGCGGTAGATGCTCTGGGTGTTCGTTTTAAAGACACTGTAAATCTTGAGGTTCGCAGAGCCAGGCGCTGGGAAGTCTGGCAGTGGTTCTGGAACCATCCGGATCAAAGTGTCCAACTGTCAATCAAATTGGGCGTGGTTGGCGCTGTGTTGGGAGTCATGGGCTTCCTGACTGGCGTAGCTCCGTACCTCTTGGGATAAACCAATAAAGCCGTTAACGGGCAATGTAAGTCCGGAGACGGCTTGCATTGCTCTCTCGAAAGTGGAGAGTCAAATGAACACATTAGAACAACTTGTAAATCAGAGAGTGCTTGAGGAAGGTCTGAAAAAGGCGAAGCCATTGGCCGCGCAAATGGGGCTTGAATCTGTACCTGATGAGATGCTTGAAATGATCTGCCCAAACTTGAACTACTCTGGGCAGTTTACGCCAGCTCTGTACGCGAGATTTCAAAGCGTAAAGCGATTACTGAAAGAGTTGTCGGAACAAACCTCACCTAAGCACGGGCATATTGTGAAGTTTACCAACCAATATGGGAGCTACGATGAGTCAGCTTTGCTGTTCAAAGAAGGCGACGTCAGAAACCAGAACTTGGTTGCTTGTGTGGGCGGGAAGACGCTAAATCTCGGAGAGCTAGAGCTTCGAGATTATGGGCTCAATATGCACATCGGTTGCGGTGGACCATTTGAGCCGATCTCAGAAGCGCAGATTCAGTCCTTGTCTGAGTTTGACTTCTATGAGACGACCTACAGATTCTGGGGCCAGAATCCATGTGGAAACGGGATGATAGACATCACCGTCCCTATGAAACGTTGGTTCTTGACTGTGTAGCTTCAACCTGAGTGCGCCGAGAAATCGGCGTACCGGCCCCTTAAAAAGGGTAATCAGCGCAGGGGGAAACCCCGCGCTTTCCCAAGCATCTCGGTTTCCCAGGGTGCTTCGGAAAGTGCCTTAGGCGCTCAAGTGCGGTAGCTGGCTGCCAAAAACAAACAGCAAATTATCAACCCTGACGGGAGCACCTCCTGTTAGGGGGGCTCCGTCATAAACTGAACGGAGATATAGCATGTCTAAAAACGTCAACGATGTTTTTTCAAACCGAACTTCTTTGGAATGTACTGTAAATGCAGCGCTGGATCGTCGTATCGGTCTGCGTGTCGGGTTCCCTCATTACAGAGAAGGAGCAAACGGTGTGGTTTGTGAGATCGAAGCAGAGTACCCATTGCTCAACACTCATTCGAGTGTTGCATGGCCCCTGCTCGATGAACTCAACAGTTACACCATCCAAAAAAACCAATCGCTCATTGATCACATTGATAATGCGGTCGCTGAACTGTTGAAACACAAGGCTCGTCTACAGCTTGATATTCAAAAGCTGCAAGACGGTGACATTGATCTGGTGAAACAGGCCAAGCAGCAATACGAAGACAACCAGATGTCGAGTAGCAGCTAGTTCAGGTCTGATAGCCAGGATTCAATTTTAACCCTACCGGGGTGCTTTCCCGGAAGGGATGGGCACCCTGCTAATCCAGGAGGCCCTATGCAACAAACATTAAACTTTGATCTATCAGAACAACCCATCCCAGTGCTTTTGCGTGGGGATAAGTGGGATTCTGTTTGGTCAGAACTGACTGATAACGAGGATTTGAACTTCGTTGATGCCAGTAGAGGAACCAGTCTGTCATCGTTGATCACGTCATCGGTTGAGTCCATTCACACGGCCTTAATTGATGGGTGGACCATGATGATCGGCTATTCCAGTGGTAAAGATTCTGAAACGGTCTTGCACCTGTTCCTGATGGCCCTGATCCGGGCTGTAAGGAGTGGGGCGACCATCAGCCAGCACCACTTCATCTTGCACACTGACACACTGATCGAAAGCCCAGAGGTAAGGTGGCTGGCGGATCAGAAACTGGCCGAGCTGGAGCGTTTCATTGCGAAGGAAAACCTTCCTCTGACCATCGTTCTAGCAAAGCCTGGGATCTCGCAGAGTTGGACGGGCCGAATCCTTACTGGGAGGGGGTTGCCTACGTTTTCCAACTCCACGGCCCGCCAGTGTAGCCAGGATTTAAAAATCACCTCTGCCAAAAGAGCGAAGGCAGCTTATATGCGAGAGCTTCCCAAAGAGGTTCGACAGAAAGTCTGCCTTTTGCTGGGCAGTCGTGATGCTGAAAGCACTATTCGTGCGGCCAACATTGCAAAACAGCGAGGAAGCTCAGATCGCGTCATTAAGACGAAAGATGGGGGTGAGCTGTATGTGGTGAAAAACTGGTTGGCGAGTGATGTCTGGGAGTTCTTACTATCCGCTGGCATGGGCTCAGCATATCCTCTGCCAAGTTACTTGGAGAGCAATGTCACTACGGCAGAGCTTTACAAGGCGGCAACAGGGGAGTGCGTGTGGTCGGCAACAGAGAAGAAGGCCAGTGACGCCTGTGGCGCTCGCTTCGGTTGCTGGGCTTGCCAGGCTGTTGGGTTGGATAAGTCAATGGAGACGTTGCTTGCCACGGACCCTGAAAGGCATGGCTATATGTCGGGGCTGAACCGCATCCAGCGCTACTTGGCAAAACGCCGGTACGCATGGGAAGACCGCCATCCCGTAGGTCGAACGATTTACGAGGGCGGATACATCAAAATACAGCCGGACGTTTACAGTCCTGTTTTCCTAGAACGATTGCTTCATGTCTGTTGCAGCATGGACTACATGGAGCAAAAGAGAGCTGATGAGCTGGCATACAAGCTGGCTACTGGTCAAGCAGAGGATAACGACTGGAACCGTCGAATGGCAGAGCCACAATTCCGGATCATATCGGAAGAGGCTTTAGTCCATATCGACTTCATGTGGGCCTTCCATCATTTCAATGATAAGCCTTTCCATGCCCTGGAGATTTACCACAGGGTTTGGTCGATGGGTGATCTGGACTTGCTGGAAGACGAGCCGCAGTGTGAAACCGTTCCTCAGTCACCAATTCCGAAGCCATTGTGGTTGAAGGTTGGTCGCTGGGGCGATGGTTCGCTTTCTGATGGCTTGGCCGATCCGTTAGCGGAAATGGCTTACTTTGACGGCGGGGATGACCCGTTGGCAGCGCAAGTGATCAATACCGCAGACGGAAAGAGAAGGGTGGTTTGCTTCGCAGAAGATGATGAAGTGAAAGTCGATCCCGACTCCGCTGCGTTCATCATCTGGAACGAATACCCGCGACTAAGGGAGTCTGTACTAAAGGGACATTATACGCCCGGTAGTGCAGCGCAGTTCTACCTTCGGTTCGGAGCAATCCAGCTTGCGAAAGGAAAAGGCGCTTTGTATCACCGTATGATGCAAAGAGGTCAAACCTACCACCAGATGGGCCTTACAGGGCTACAGACGATGGAAGGAATCCAACAGCGCAAGGATGTCAAAGTGCTTAGCGATGCTAAGTACAAAGATCTGGTGAAGCGAAAAATCAAGGGAAGACTGGCAACGGTACGCTGGTGGGTCAACTTGCACTTAACGTTCAAGTACCATCTGCACCACCGTACTCCGACGGGGTTGTTCATCGAGAAGCAACTTGACCAGGAAGCAATGGAAGAACAGAAACGGCATCAGGAGCGATGGTTTAACTACGTGACTGACGCGATGCTTTGTTACTCCAGCGCATTCTGTATGAGCGTCATGGAAGGGCGAGAGGGGAGCGGAAACGCCAACATTCGTCGTTACATGGCCGCGACCAGAAGGAAGGCTTATACGGCCCTCTGCGAGCTCTTGGACAATACTGACGCCCAGTGGGTGAATGATGTGGTCCAGAGTGCCGTAGGGCAGTATGAGGCGATACAGGCAGCCCTAACCGAAGGTTCCGCGCTTGCTATCTATCTCGACTGGATCAACCTACTGTCAAAACGCCATCCAGCCTCTTTGGAGCGACATGTCAGAACGATGATCAAGGCGGTTCAACGCTTACATCGCCGCGACGACACAGAGTTGCAAAGAGGACAGCAAGGCTTGTCCTTGGCCGCATAAAAAGCCCTCCTTCGGGAGGGCTTTTTCTTTTGCACCCCAAAAGGGCAATTACAGCGTTTTACCCTTTTAGGTGGCTGTCATACTCTTTGTTCATTGTCAGCGCTTGCTGGCTATAACGGTAGCTGGCCCAAAACAGCAATAACCTAACCCCTCGGGAGGAAACCCCTCCTGGGTTCTCTCCCACAAACAAAGGAGAGAAGCATGAGCCTAGACAAGTTAAGTCGGCTGGTGGACCAACAACGAAAGACCCAGGATGAAATCGACAATGAAATCATTCTGGCCGTCAAAGAGGTGTTGGCTACAAACTCAGTCGGTTTAGCCCGTGAGCTTGTTGGGGGTGTCCCGCAAGATCATCCATTCCATCCGTTTTTACTCGCTATAGCTAAGCAGCTTGACCCGAGATAACTAAGTAACCCAACCGGGTACACCAAGGCCCGGTCGGCTTTGGTGTACCTCCAACCAATTTTGGAGGCACTATGTCTAATTCAAATTTCGGCTTTCTAGCTCTGGCCTTGCGCCAACGCCTGATCAAACGCTGGTCACTGATGCACTCTGTTCAACCGGAGTCTGTGTTGGAACACAGCGCTGTTGTTACCCTGCTTTCCTACCTGGCTGGCAATATTGCCATTCAGCAAGGGAAGTCGGTGGATCTGGCAGTCATGCTTGCTCATGCTTCGTTGCATGATGCAGCCGAGGTTCTCTGTTCGGATGTTGTAACACCGGTCAAGAAAGCAAACGCTGTTTTGCAGCGTGAGTTTGAACGACTGGAAAAGGCCGCAGAGGACAAACTCATCCAGACTCTTCCCGAAGAACTCCAGGATGCAGTCGCCATAGCCTTCGCTCCCGGTGGCTATGAACAATCACTGGTTAAGGCCTGTGATACCTACTCCGCTTACATCAAGTGCAAACTTGAGGTGGCCGCAGGTAATGGCCTTGAGTTCCAGGATGCTCTCAGCAAAATGGAACGTGTTGTTGCTCAGGTGAAATCGGACTTCCCGGAAATCGACGCTCTGGACAAATGGTTTGGTAACGGACTCGGCCATTCAGTAGATAAACTGCTGGCAGGGGGTAACGATGACTAATCCAATCCCTGGCGACATCAAGATTAAGGACTTTGGCCGCGACCGGAAATTCCGTTCGGTTGATGAGCTTCAAAGCACTTTGTCAGAACAGTACAAAGGTCAGCATGTCAGCATCGTTTACCCTGCAAAGCCCAGCGGTTTACTCCGCACGGTTTTTGTCAGTGTCGATGATGCTGGTGGCGTGAATCGAACCTATGGGGACCAGTCTCCTGTCGATTTTTCTGCCATCAAAGATGACCTGTATGTACCAAGTGACCTGTAGGAGAGCACTAGCTATGGTGGTGATCATCGTAAACACAGGACACTATGAGTTTATCGGCCTTGGTGAGACCCACGGACAAGCCACAGAAGGGCTTTTGAAACGCTGGGACGAACACTGCGAACGTAATCCGGATGCTGAGTCTGGTTACATGCAGGAGCTGATAGAAGAAGGAAGCGCACAAGTTGTCGAGATGGAGCCCGGCTCCGCCGTAATTTACGGACTTGACGGCTAAGCCTTCTCAACTAACCCACTCGGGCGCATCATCCCGAGAGGGTGTGGTGCGTCCTAACCAAAAGGAATGCACTATGTCTAACTTTGAACAAGCTCTGGAGCGTACTGACGGTAAAACACTGATTCTCAGCAATGGGAGTAAGTGGGCAGGCCAAGACCCGGACAGCATTCAGACTTTACTGGATGTCCTGGGTGACAACGTTCTTGACCCGATGTTTGAGCAGTATCACTGTTATCGCCCATACCCGTTTGAACCAATGGTGAGGACGGGGCGAAATGGCGAAATGTTCCAGCCTTGGCTTGGGGCAGCCTGCTTCTTTGGGAACTTCCTGACCGTCTCTCATGTTTTCAACATCATCACGAAAGATGACGGTGTTGTTGAGGCCTTAACAGAGGCGATCCGGAAGAATATGGCGACTGAACAGTACCAGCAGAATGCCTATGAGCGTTATGCCGGTTGGTTCTACGCTGAAACCAGCGAAGGGTTAAGGCTAGTCTCTCCAAGTGAGGCTGCCGACATCCGAGCTGGCGCAGTTTCAAAGCTGCGTTACCCAAGAAACTTCGAGGTTATGAAAACTGCGGTTCTCAAAGGTCCTCGATTTGATACTGAATTAAACCGCAAGGCTTCTTAACCCAAACATTAACCCCACGGGGGACATCGGTCCCTGAGGGGATGGTGTCTCCCTCTGAAATTAAGGAGATACCAATGATTAAACAGCATTTTCAAAACGAACTGGTTAAGTGTGGATACCCGGATGATCTGACGATTGAGTACAGTCTCGGATACTGCCAGGGGGATGGCGTAGCCTTCTACGGGGATTTGAGCGTTGATGACGTCAAAGCTCTCATGAATCGCCTATTCAGCACTGAGCCCGGCCAAGTGGATGCTGTCAGCCGCGTGAAGAACCTGATGGCACAGAAAGACATTGAGAATATGCTTTCTGTCCTCCGCGAATATGGTTCCTGTGACCTGTCCATTACTCGGAATAGTCACGGGCATCACTACAGCCATTGGAACTGCATGAACATCGACGACAACGTGGACTTCACAGGGATCTTCCCTGATGATGATTCCATGATTGGCACCGGCATTGAAGGGATTAACCAGGATATGGTCGAGCGCTGGCAAGACCTCTGGGAACGCTTTGTGCTGGAGCTGGCGGATGATGTAAAAAGTCTTTCCAAGAAGCTCGAAGCGGACGGGTACTCGCTGATCGAGGCCTCTCCATGCGAAGATGAAGTGGTTTGGGAACGGGCCACTGAAAACTACCTGGTGCGTGTTACTGAACTCCCTGAGCGGGATTTCGATATGGGCCACTGGGATGACGAAGTAAGAGACCAAACAATTTGTTCTATCCTGGAAGGGAAAGAGCGAGTGCTTGGCCTACGTGTTGAGGTACTCTCTCGTGAAAACGAGATTGTCCTGGGTGAAGAGAGTCTGCACGGCTTGACCGTTGCCAGTGATGACAAGAGCTACGCTGGCTACAGACGAGAACTTCTCCGGGGCGCTATCCAGCAAACCAGGGACTTTTTCTCTCGCCACCTCAAAGCGGCATAACAAGGCAGGGGGAAACCCCTGCTTTACTTCCCAAGTCTTCTTACTCATGGTTAAGCCATCAGTAAGCAGATTTTGTCCTCCCTGAGGGCGAAAGCGTGCGATAGCTGGTCGCCAAAAACAAACAGCAAATTAACGTTAATTTATTAATCCCTGCGGGAGTCTATCTCCTGCTGGAGATACCTCCCGTTATTTCTGGAGGTATCCATGAACAAATTCCAAGACTTTAAGTTGGTTTATCGTCAAGGTGGTCGTCGCTTAGAGCGTGTCTTTAAGGACACTCTTTACGCGAATGTGAAGCGTGTCGCTGACTCGTTTCCTCCGACCGTTCTTTGGCGCATTCAGCCAGCGTAAAACTCGGAACCTTAAAGCTCGGCTTTGGCCGTGACCTTTCAATAACCCATGCGGGTACACTTCCCCGCACGGGGTAGGTGTACCCATTAACTTTGGAGTACACCTTATGAACCAAGTAGCTAAATTGGACCTCGCCCAAATCCGTCAACAAGCCATCAATGATGGTCTGCTGGTGGACCAATCTTCCATCGGTAAACAAGCTGGTTTCCTGACCAATGTGGCAGTGACCCCGGCAATTGTCGATGGAGTATTTGGTGCAGATGGTAAGCACTCGGTAGAAGACTTCCTTTTCATGTTTTTGCAGCTTTGTGTTGCTCAAACAAAGGTCGCTTTTACCGACAACAAGAATTGGGGAAAGATTCGTCTTTATTACCCCATGCCCACTGTAGATGGCTTTTTCAAACCCACTGAGGTTGTGATTAAGTCAGATCCTGTAACCGCAGATGTCACAATCATGATGGCCTCGGAAGATGGCACTCATTTGTGCTTGTGATATTCACAAAATTCGCCTCCGTTTCGGGGGCGACCTTTTTAAACCCCTCGCCGGGGAGTTCTCCCCGGCTGGGGAGCCTCCTTGGCACATTCTCCCGGTGTCGGGGTTTCCTTAAAACCCTGGCGACGGGGGTTTAAGGAAGCCTCGATGCTGGGGTTCACGCTAAGGAGAAAACCTATGTCTTACTACAAAGCTGACACCGTTCGTGAAGCTGCAAACGGAAACTGGCTATTCATCCTGGCGGCCCTAGCGCCCCATCTTGAACCAGCTCTCCGTAAACCTGGTCGTCATGTTTCTTGTCCTATCCACGGCGGGAAAGATGGCTTCCGACTGTTCAAGGATGCCCACCTGACTGGTGGCGGCGTATGCAATACATGCGGTGCCAATCATGATGGTTTTGAGCTGCTGATGTGGCTCAATAACTGGGACTTTAAACAGTGCCTGAGCGAGGTTGGTGATTATCTGGGCGTTGAGAAAGAGCAACCCCAGTATCAACAAGCCGCTGCACCGACACGAGCTCCTGTCCAGGCCAAAGCGCCTGTTCAGCAAGAGCCTATGAAGGTGAATAACAAGGTTCTCGATTCCAAGAATCGTAAAAAATCCATTGCCGGTACTCTGATTGCCCACGGTAAAGCTCCTTATGAGCATAACGAAGACAACGAGCTCAGCTACTTTGCCTTCATCCGTGACAAGAGCGGTTTGGAACGCACCATCTGGGGCGTGGATCTTGAAAGAGCCATTGGTGAAAGTGAAGCCAAGTATGGGGATGAGATCGTCATGACAAACCTCGGGCGCGAGCCTGTAACTGTCGTCGTTGAAGTTAAGGACGAGCAGGGGAATGTTGTGAGAGAACAACCTATGCAAACGCATCGCAACACCTGGCTGGTGGAACGTCGCGGCGCTACGGTAACGCAGTTCCGCGCTCGCTCGAACGGTGGTGTTGAGCCGGTGAGTCACCATGTTGAGTCGGCCCCTGTGGTCAACCGCACGGTAGAAGCTCCGGCACCGCAAGTACAACATGCGGCCACACAACCGGAAGAGCAAAGCAGCGAAAACAAGCCGAAAGTTGTTCCGATGTTTCGTGAACAACCTAAGCCTTGGCTGCTTGAGCTCCAAGAAGAAATGGAGAAGAGAATGGAGCGCGAACGCGCTTACAGTGCTCGTCTCCGTGAGAAAATCGAGAAGGTATGGAACGAGTGTTTGCCGTTCTCCAGTCATGTGACTGAGCCAATGCGTCTGTACTTCAAAAACCGCGAGCTTCTGTTCAAGGTTGATGAAGTAGAAAAAACAGACTGTCTGCGGTTCAATCCGGCTATGGCCTACTACGACGAAGATGGCAATGAAGTTGGGAAATTCCCGGCTATCGTCTGCGCTATCCGAGATGTGGAAGGCAACCTGGTAACGCTCCACCGCACCTATCTCACCCAAAACGGTAAAAAAGCCAAGGTCGGCAACGCCAAGAAGATGATGCCCATTCCTGACGGTTTGGATGTCAATGGCGCGGCCATCCGCCTCGGTGAACCGACTGAGGGTATCCTGGGTGTTGCAGAAGGGCTGGAAACAGCCCTGTCAGCTTATCGAGTCACTCAAATCCCGGTTTGGTCAACGGTCAATGCGACCCTGATGGAGTCCTTCGAGGTTCCAGAAGGTGTTCACACCGTACTGATCTGGGCTGACAAAGATAAGTCTGTGACTGGTGAGAAGTCAGCGAACGTGCTGAAAGCCAAGCTGGAGAAGCGCGGCATTCGTGTGTACGTCCTGCTGCCTAAACTCCCGATCCCGCCCAGAGCGAAAGGGATTGACTGGAACGATGTCCTGATGAGTCAGGGAAGCCTCGGTTTCCCGAATGCTCGCTACCTGCGCGATTTCATTGCGAGAAGGAGAGCTGAGTATGGCCGTCATTGATGTCTCGAAGGTTGATACAACGCCTGGTAACGACGCGGTGTGCCCCTTTTCTCCCCCTGAGGGGTGGGAGGGGGACTCTGCGGCCTACGTTGAGCTTATGCGGTCTCGGTATCGTCATCTGATGCACGGCCAGAGAATGATGGTGACAGCCTCCTTCGCAAGAAGGGAGCCTATCCAAGTTACTGGCCCGTTTGCTGATGAAGCGACGAAGATCATTAACTCAATGAAGATGAACAAGGCGAAGCCAACAGCTTTGTCTGCCTAAAACTTTAACCCTGAGGGGGTGTTCATGCCCTCTCGGGCATGATTCGCCTCCTCTTCAACTATGGAGGTAATCATGAAAAAGTTTTTGCGTATTAAGACGTGGTTTGTGCGTCTTTTCTCTCCTGACAAGAAGACTCTGGGAGCTATCGGTGAAGACCTGCGTAAGGTCGCCGTAACAGCCATCGGTGTCGGTATTGTAGGATTGGCTGTATCTGGGGACACTATAACCGTCAAAGAAGCCGGTTTGGTGTTGGTCATTGGGGTTATCCTGTGGATCTATGGTATAATCTTAACCAAGGTCAGCAATTCCTAAGGGGGTCAAATGGACGCTTTCACATTAGGCATGTTGGGGTTGCTCATTTTTTTCACTGTCGTCACTGGCGGCAGTCTGTATCTCTACCATGAGAAACAGAAGGAAAAAAAGCATCACAACGCCTAAAGAGTAACTGCGATAATGAACGTAAAGGCCAGCAATAGCTGGCCTTTTTTTATACTTGCAGTTTGAAGTGTTACATGTCACGATGAAGTTGGTGTGACATGTAACGGTAAAGGTGTTTTTTTGAAAGTATCCAATGAAGATGCTCAGGCTACGGCGATCTATCTCCTCAGAGCTGCTTCGCGCCCAGCTTTCTGGCGTGACGTCCCATTCGATAAGAAACTTGAAGCCGTGGACAGCCTGAACAGCATGGGGCGATCACCATCAGAACTCACTGAATGGATTAATAAATATCTGACAGCAGAGCAAATCAATAAACTCGGGACATCAATTAGGCAACGTCGCAGAAGGGGATATGGTGTTGGTAAAAGCATAACTATAAGCGATAAAGCCCACAGGATTTTGAAGCGGTTGGCAGAAGTCGATGGTTGCAATTTGTCAGAAGTGATAGAGAAACGCCTAGCCCGAGCTTATAAAAATACTTGGGACCACAAATAGAGTGGCACTAGGGGTTGCATTTTTAAAACCCGTGGTAGCATCTAAATGAACCCTAACGAATAGGGGTGCTGGCGGCGATGCCGACCATTATCCCGATAATGGAGAAATAGACCATGATGACACTGACTACTGTCTCGAAGAAAACTTCTAATAATTCAGCCCTTGTATTCTGGCGCGTTGGTACAAAACGGAAAGGCATCCTTGATGTTCGTATTGATTTTGACAACGAGGAGGCAGATCTTTTGGCTGAGCTCGTAGCCATTCGCTATCTGGCGCTGGACAAACAGGTTTTTTGCAGAGAGCCAGGTGCTGGTGCTGGTTACAAGCTGGTGGTATCCAAAGGTGCGATTAAAAAGCTGGCGCTGGGCAAATCCACCAAGGAGTTTGCATTCAAGTTTGCGGCTTGCCTCACTGGACGTTTAAAGGGCGCTACTATTGAAGTTTCGCAGAGCATGGAGTTTATGGATGAGCCGGGTGAGGGCAACGTTGAGCTCCTCGATGTGGACAAGCAAGCCTATACTCAAACCCATGACGAAATCTCTACACCGGCCATTGGTCCCGTCCTTGTTACTCAACATGCCATCGATCAGTATCAGGCCCGGATAACCTCTGGAGACCCTAAAAAACCGTGGGCCTCACTCGTTGGTCGCCTCCAGCATCCAGAGTTACAGGTTCAACCCTTTGACGAGAAAGTGGCTCGCCATAAAGCCAGAAAGTATGGCCGCGTAGATAACGTGGAAGTCTGGGGCCATAGAGATTCCAAGTTCAAGTACCTGATGGTGATCAACGACGACAACCAAAAACGTGTTCTTGTCACAGTGTTTGAGCGAAATGAGTAACCTGCTTCTCATTTGTTCTGAATACACAACCTCTCCAAATCACGTATTCATACCCTAAAAGGGCAAAAACGCAGTCGTTGATAACGACTCTCCCACCTGAAAATAGCTCCAGCATAAAAACTGGAGCTGTAAATGAGATCGAGACCTTCCCTTTTACTGATGCGAAACCTGCGGTCATTGGCCGTTGTGGTGCTCGCAACTTTGCCATGCGTTGCTTTTGCACAATGGCGGGTTGTAGCCGTGAGCACCGAAGTAGACAAAATGCGCTTCAACACCATCATAGACGCGCATTCCTTCATGAAGAATTATCGCTCTGGTGAGGAGCAAGGGAAGGGAACGCCAGTTGGGGATGCGCTTTATCCGGTTGCCAGTTATGGTGATGGCCGTTATGTCTCCAGGATCTGTTTTAAGTATCTAGGTGCTACTGGCGATTATGACCCCACTACCTGCACTGGCGACCCAGCTACGGTCTACTGGCGCTCAACCTATGTTCTGCCGGGTGAGATGGATAAAACACCGTTCCTGGACAGGGATCTCGGCTTACCAACAACGACCATGTGTGTAGGGAACCCTATCCATCTTGGCACCGGCAACAAGTTCCAGGCTGAACTGGATTATCAAAGCGGAGGCTCCGACCCTTTCACATTCACCAGATACTACAATAGCCACCTTCCTGATGAAGAGCTCGGCGGCTGGCGGCATACCTACTCGCGGAGCGTCGAGGTCAACGCCTCGAAGTACGGTGAGAACATGGTTGTCCTGCACCGGCCAGAAGGGCAACAACTCGCGTTCTACAACTCGTCCTCTGTCTGGGTGCCAACATGGAAAACCGATGATACCTTGACGAAGGATGCTACCGGCTGGCGTTACACTCAATCTGACGGGGTAGTCGAGGCCTATGATGAAACCGGACGACTGACCGGCATCGAGAAGCCCAACGGCAATCACATCACCCTGAGCTATCTGAACGGAGAGCTATCCTCGATCACTGACGGCTTTGGCCGCAACATCCAGTTCCAGCATCAAGATGGCCGCATGGTCAGTGTCACCGATCCTGCTGGTGGCAGTATTCAGTACCAGTACAACAGCGCTGGCAAGCTGGCGGAAGTGATCTACCAGGACAATACGAGCCGCAGCTATCTCTACGATGACCCGAATGCACCGGGTTTGCTCTCTGGGCTGGTGGACGAGAACGGCAACCGTTTCGCCACATGGGGATATGATGCTCAGGGGATAGCAGTTCTAAGTGAACACGCCGGGGGCGCAGAGAAGACTCAGGTAAGCTACAACGCTGACGGAAGCGTCTCTGTCACCAACGCCCTCGGCCACGTTCAGCGATATACCTACAGCCGTCACAACGGGATGCTCAAGCCTGATGTTGTTGAGGGTGCGCCGTGTACCGGCTTTGTGGGAGGCAAGGAAACCTACGTCTACGACAGCAAAGGCCTCGTCTCCAGCATTACAGATCGTGCTGGACAGAAGCGCACGTTCACCCATAACGACCGGGGATTGGAAACCACCCAGATAGACCAGGATGGGGGCAAGGTTACGACCGACTGGCTTCCTTCCAAGTCGCTCCCTGCAAAAATCACGGAACCAACCAGGATCACTGAGCTTACCTACGACACTCATCTCCGGGTGATAAGCCGCAAGGTCACAGATCGCAGCTCGGGCGCTTCCCGGACATGGACCTACACCTATGCCCCTGTTGGTACAGGAAAGCCGAGCCTGTTGGCCTCGGTTGATGGTCCGCGCACCGACGTCAGCGATGTTACGACATTTGACTACGATGACCAGGGCAACCTGATCCGGACAACAAACGCGCTGGGGCAGGTGATGCAGTTTGGTGACTACGACGCGAACGGTCGCGCCGGGACCATTCAGGGCGTCAACGGTGTAACCCAAACCCTCACCTATGACGCCAGAGGAAGACTTGTCAGCTCCACTGGACCAGAAGGAACCACGGCCTACAACTATGATGCTGTGGGCCTCCTGAGCTCGCTGACTAAGCCAAATGGTGCAACCGTCAGCTATGAGTACGACGCTGCACATCGGCTGGTGGCGGAAACAGATGCACAGGGCAACCGGCGCGAGCTTGAGCTCAATGACCTCGGGAACCCAGTAGAAGAGCGACTGCTCGATGCGCTGGGCCAGACCCGTTGGATAGAGCGCCGGATCTTCAACGAAATCGGCTGGCTCTCCAGTGTCTCCGACGCCTATAGCAATCAGTCATCGTTTTCCTACGATGTGGTGGCAAACCTGATACAGGAGACCAGTCCCTCTGGTAACACACACTCCTACAAGTACGACGGCTTCCATCACCGGACACAAACGACCGATCCACTCGGGAAGGTCACGCAGGTGCTCTACAAGGATACCGGCGATGTTTACCGTGTCTCCGACCCTCGTTCGCGCCTGACCTACTACAGCTACAACGGCTTTGGCGAAGTGACTCAGGTCCGGAGCCCGGACACCGGCACCACCGACATTACCTATGACGAAGCCGGTAACGTGGCAACGCGCAAGACGGCCAAGGGACAAACCACAAGCTACAGCTACGACGCGCTGAACCGGATCATCGAGGCATCCAGCGGTGTCGCTGGCGAATCGCCAATTCTGTACGGGTACGACGAAGCAACCTCACCATACGGCATGGGCCGCTTGACCTCAGTCGATGATGGCAACGGTGTCCGGAGATATGGCTATACACCCGAAGGATGGTTGGCTTACGAGACCTGGGAAACCCACGGGCAGAGCCTTACTACCCAGTACCAATACGATGGTGCAGGCCTCATCACGAAGATCACGTATCCCAGTGGTCGTGAGGTTTCCTACACCCGTGATTTAGCCGGTGACGTCATCGAGGTGGCAACGACACAAGCAGGCACCACAACAAGCCTGGCAAGCCAGATCGAGCGAGCGCCCTTTGGCCCCGTCACCAGTATGGTCAGATGGAACGGCATTTCAGAAAGTCGCTCTTTGGATCTCAATTACCGAGTCACCGGCATCGACGCTACTAGAGTGCATTCGCTGGTCTATCGGTACACGCCAGACTCGTTGATTTCAGCCATAGACGACAATCTCAGCTCATCAGTCAATCAGTCACTCGGTTATGACGCGGTTGGCCGCATCACCTCTGCTGAGGGGCTCTATGGCGTTTTGGGCTATGGCTATGACGCCACCGGCAACAGGACCTCGATCACGACCGATGGCCTGAGCCAAAGCTACACCATCAACTACATGAACAACTGGCTGGTGAAGACTGGGCAAACCTCCAGAAGCTATGACGCCAATGGCAACCTGACGAAGCAGGGGGCGGATACCTTCACCTATGACAGCCAGAACCGGCTGGTGGCCGCAACGGTCGCTGGAGTGACAGCAGCTTACACCTACAACCATCTGGATCAGCGTGTAACTAAGACCCTAAACGGCCAGACCCGCCTACTGATTTACGGCTTGGCAGGAAACCTCATCGAGGAGCTGGACGCAGCCACTGGAGACGTGCTGGCGGAGTATATCTGGCTCGATGGCACCCCCTTGAGCTTTGCTCAGTCAGGACAGACCTATCAAGTCCACGTCGATCATCTGGGCACCCCGAAGGCGCTAACCGACGCCAGCGGCCAAGTGGTTTGGAAGGCGAGCTACAGCCCGTTCGGTAAGGCCAGCATCACCACTCAGGGGCCGACCTTCAATTTGCGGTTCCCAGGACAGTATTACGACGCGGAGACCGGGCTCCACTACAACTGGCGGCGTTACTACGACCCGAATACCGGGCGTTACATCACCAGTGACCCGATTGGGCTGGCTGGTGGGATTAACACCTATGCCTATGCGCTGAGCAACCCGATAGGCAATGCAGATCCAACAGGGGAGTTTGTGCCGCTTCTTCTGGGGGCTTATGTTGCCATAGACTTTGCCTTGAGCGCTTGGGACGCCTATGACACCTTCAAGACCATCACCAGTGATTGTGCGACCTCAAGAGAAAAGTGGATTTCCGGGGGGCTTTTTGCTGCTGGGATTATCCTGCCTGGCAACTATAAGGCGCTAGGGAATGTTGCGGAACGCGCTTTTAAAAATACGGCTGATGATTTTGTAGACCTAGCCAGTTCCCAGAGACGTAAGCATATTCTTGATGGTGACGCCACTGGTGGAGGGCATCGAGCAGGAACAGGCAAGCCTGGAAAAAGTGAGTTTCCTCAAAGTTGGTCTGATGAAAAAATTATGCACGTCATTTCCGATATAGCTACCGATCCAAATGTTTCTCGAAAGGCTGGGCGCGGTGGTAGGACTATTGCAGAGGCAGTTAAAGAAGGTATTAATGTTCGTGTAATACAAGAATCTAATGGTGATATTGTTTCAGGTTTTCCAACAAACGTACCAAGGAATCCAAAATGAAAAATGAATATAGAGAAATTGAATCCACGCTAGATCTTTTGCTTATGGTGCTGTCTGATTCGTTTTCTGAATCTGAAAGTATAGAAGTGCAAGAATTTATTGATGTGGGTGAGTATGGAATCGCACTAGAAACTATCATTGACATTATTAATGAAGAGTCAAAGAACATAACAAATGAAGCTGAGTTTCTGATTGAAAAAGCAGGGAGGATAATGAATATGGATACTACATCCATTGTAGATAAGATTTCAAAACATATAGATAAATAATAAGATGAAAAAAACCGGTTTAAAATATAGAGCAGTATATCTGCTTGGATTTCCGTTAGCTGGAGCCTTTATAGGAATTGCAGTGTTCGCTTTATTAAATTATGTGAATGGGCCTCTAAGCAAATTCGCCTTATATCTGTCCGTTGGTGTTTGGGGGGGGGTATGGAGTGTTCTCAGGAATCTATGGATACTTAAATCTAAGGAAAATATTAAAGTTAAAGAGAGCTAATGAGGAATCCAGGGATTAAATACGGCTCACATGGTTCTGCTATTGGCGCAGCATTGGGGACGGCTTATGGAAATCAATAACTGGTTTGATTTTATTATATACACAATTTATTTCTTTGGGGTTGTGATAGTTATCCTTCCTACTGGGGTTATCTTTCTTTGGTTGACATTGAAAAATCTAGTCAAAATGAGAGCCCCGAGATACGAAAAAAAGCACTACAAGTATTTCTCTGCAAGAAATAGATTTGAAGTGTGTGTTGCAGGTGTTTTTTCTGTGGCTTTTTCTGTTTGGTATCTGTTTTTTGCCAAAGGGGGAAATCTGTTTCTTTATCCGTCAGAGGTAATGAGATTTTTTTCAGGCGGATGATAGTGTGGATCAGGCTCTGGCGTTGGCCCAGCCGCCGCCAGCGGCCAAGTGTTTGGAAGGCGAGCCATCATAGAGTCAGTAGAGAGAGATACTTTTGGAAATCAATAGTATTATGATTGGTACAAATGAGTTGTAGCTCCATATTTTAAAGGGGGATTTCAGAGAAATGAAGAATAAGAAGGTAATAACTTTGATAATGGCCGCAGCCGCATCATGCTCGTCAGTCTATGCCGCGACATTACCGACCAGTGAGGTAGACGCATACGGGGTATGAAGCCCAATGGTACGGAAACGTACGCTAAGAGCTTAACTATATGAAATTCATAATAATGCATTGCGTGCATTGAAGAATGGCATTTTGAAATGAATTGCCAGAGTCAGAAAAACAAAGGCCGGTGCAGACACCGGCCTTAAAGTTAGTTACTTAAGCTCAATCACAGCTTTTCTGTATGCTCAGCTGACACGACGTTACCAACCTCGTCCAGTACGATATAGAGGTTCTGCTTACCGGCATCTTTTTCATCTGCATTGACATAAAGAGCCACCCACACAGGGTCACCATGGTGCGATTTTTTCTCGCTGATCTCTTTCGCTTTCACAGAACCCCAGCTGCCGCCGAGTTTGTTGCCGGCGACCAGTTTTTCCAGCACTTGTTGCGCTTTGGTTGATGCTTCAGCCTGAGTAATTGGCTCTACATCCGCATGGTTGCCGTGCGCGAGCACTTGTTGTGACGCCAGTGCCAGGCCAACGCCAAGAATTAAAGCAGTTAATTTTTTCATGTTACATATCTCCTAGAGTGTTATTAGGGGAGCCCGCAGAATTCGGAAAAAATCGTACGCTAAGGTTTTCCGGGCATCCGTAAGGGCCGAAACTTCCCGTCTTCCAGTCTGCGGCTCTGCCGCCAGACGTAATCGCCGGTTAGGTTGATGTGCTCCCAGCCCAGCGGCGACAGGAATTGCAGCAGCTCGCCGTCCACCGGCTTGCCGGCCTCGACCAACCCCTGGGTGGCGCGTTCCAGGTACACCGTGTTCCACAGCACGATAGCCGCCGTCACCAGGTTGAGGCCGCTGGCCCGGTAGCGCTGCTGCTCGAAGCTCCGATCCCTGATTTCCCCAAGGCGGTTGAAGAACACCGCCCTGGCCAGCGAGTTGCGCGCCTCACCTTTGTTCAGGCCGGCATGCACGCGGCGGCGCAGTTCAACACTTTGCAGCCAGTCCAGGATGAACAGCGTGCGCTCGATCCGGCCCAGCTCGCGCAGGGCCACGGCCAGTCCGTTCTGGCGCGGGTAGCTGCCGAGCTTGCGCAGCATCAGCGAGGCGGTGACGGTGCCCTGCTTGATCGAGCTGGCCAGGCGCAGGATGTCGTCCCAGTGGGCACGCACGTGCTTGATGTTCAGGGTGCCGCCGATCAGCGGGCGCAACGTCGGGTAGGCTTGCACGCCCTGCGGCACGTACAGCTTGGTTTCGCCGAGGTCGCGGATGCGCGGCGCGAAGCGGAAGCCTAGCAGGTGCATCAGGGCAAAGACGTGATCGGTGAAGCCGGCCGTGTCGGTGTAGTGCTCCTCGATCCGCAGGTCGGACTCGTGGTACAGCAGGCCGTCGAGCACATAGGTGGAATCGCGGACGCCGACATTCACCACGCGGGTGCTGAACGGCGCGTACTGGTCGGAGATATGGGTATAGAACAGCCGTCCCGGCTCGCTACCGTACTTCGGGTTGACGTGCCCGGTGCTCTCGCCCCGGCCACCCGCGCGGAAGCGCTGGCCATCGGAGGATGAGGTCGTGCCGTCGCCCCAGTGGGCGGCAAAGGCGTGGCGATACTGGTGGTTGACCAGCTCGGCCAAGGCCGCCGAATAGGTTTCGTCGCGGATGTGCCAGGCTTGCAGCCAGGACAGCTTGGCGTAGGTCAGGCCGGGGCTCGACTCGGCCATCTTGGTCAGCCCGAGGTTGATCGCATCACCGAGGATTGCGGACAGCAGCAACGTCCTGTCTTTGGCCTCGGCCCCGTCCTTCAAGTGGGTGAAGTGGCGGCTGAAGCCCGTCCAGTCGTCCACGTCCATCAGCAGTTCGGTGATCTTGATGCGCGGCAGTAACTGGCTGGTTTGGTCGATCAGCGCCTGCGCCCGATCCGGCACCGCCGCATCCAGCGGGGTGATTTTCAGCCCTGACTCGGTGAGGATGGCATCGGGCAGCTCGTTGTCCTTGGCCAGGCGGGTGACGGTGGCCAACTGCTCGTCCAGCAGCTGCAAACGCTCTTCCAGGTACTGGTCGCTGTTCGGGTTGATCGCCAGGGGCAGGGCCTGCTCGCGCTTGAGTGCGGCGAACTTCTCGGCCGGCAGCAGGTAGTCGTCGAAGTCGCGGAACTGCCGCGAGCCCTTGACCCAGATGTCGCCGGAGCGCAGGGCGTTCTTCAGCTCGGACAGGGCGCAGATTTCGTAGAATTTCCGGTCGAGGCCTTCCGGGGTGATCACCAGCGGCTTCCAGCGCGGCTTGATGAAGGCCGTGGGTGCATCGGCCGGCACCTTGCGCAGGTTGTCGGCGTTCATCTCACGCAGGGTCTGCACGGCTGCCAGCACGCCTTGCGCGGCCGGCGCGGCGCGCAGTTCCAGCACCTCCAGCAAGGCCGGCGTGTAACGGCGCAGGGTGGCGAAGTTCTCGCCGACCAGGTGCAGGTGGTCGAAGCCTTCCGGCCGGGCCAGCAGCTCGGCCTCGCTGACGCTCTCGGTGAACTCGTCCCAGGGAATCACCGCCTCGATGGCGGCATAGGGGTCGCTGCCGCTTTCCTTCGCTTCCAGCAGCGCCTGGCCGATCCTGGAGTACAGGCGCACCTTGTCGTTGATCGCCTTGCCCTGCTTCTGGAACTGCTGCTGATGCTTGTGCTTCGCGCCGCTGAACAGCTTGACCAGGATGCGGTCATGCAGATCGACCAGCTCATCGATCACGGTCGCGGTGCTCTCCAGCACCACGGCGGCCAGGGTCGCGTAGCGGCGCTGCGGCTCGAACTTACCGAGGTCTTTGGGCGTCATCTGCCCACCCTCGCGGGCCAGCTTGAGCAGGCGGTTCTGGTGGATGTGCCGGCCCAGGCCTTCGGGCAAGTCCACCAACTGAAATGTCTTCAGCCGCTCGATGTGTTCCAGCATGTGCCGAGAGTTGGGTTTCAGCGGTGCCTGGCGCAGCCAGGTCAACCAGGTGATGCTGCTGCCGGCCTTGAGCTTCAACAGCTCGTCCAGCTTGGCCCGATGCGAGTCCGTGAGTGGTTCGACCAGGGCGCGGTAGACCCGCCGATTGGCTCGCGCAATGGCTTCCGAGCAGGCCCGGTCAATCACGCTCAGCGCCGGCAGGATGCGTCGTTTCTGCCGTAGGCTCTCCAGGGCCTGACCGGCCAGCAGCAAGCCTTTGTCGGTCTGCTGGGCCAGCTCGGTTAGCTCGCGCACCAGGGCGCGGAAGTCGGACAGGCCGAACGGGGCCAGTTGCAGGTAGGTGCGCAGTTCCTGGGCATGCTCGCGACGGGTCACGTCGCGCTCGCCGTACTTTGCCCAGCTCGCCGGCTCGGCCTGGACTTGCTTCGCCACCCACAGGATGACCGGCTCGGGCAGCTCGCTGTCGGTTCCCAGCGCGTAACCGGGGTAGCGCAGCAGGCAGAGCTGCACGGCGAAGCCGAGGCGGTTGGCGTCGCCGCGTCGCTGGCGAATCAGCGACAGGTCGGAGTCGTTGAAGGTGTAGTAGCGGATCAGGTCATCCTGGCTTTCCGGCAGCGCAAGCAGGGTGTCCCGCTCCGTGGCCGAGAGGATCAAGCGACGCGGCATGTGTCAGTCGTCCGTGCGGAGGTACTGGTAGAGGGTTTCCCGGCTGATGTTGAACTCGCGGGCAAGCTGCGCCTTGGGCTCGCCGGCCGTCGCTCGCTGCCGCAGGGTAGCAGCCTGCTCATCGGACAGGGCTTTCTTGCGGCCCCGGTACGCGCCACGCTGCTTGGCCAAGGCGATGCCCTCACGCTGCCGCTCGCGGATCAGGGCGCGCTCGAACTCAGCGAAGGCCCCCATCACCGACAGCATCAGGTTGGCCATCGGCGAGTCCTCGCCAGTGAACACCAGGCCCTCCTTCAGGAACTCGATGCGCACGCCGCGCTGAGTCAGCTTCTGTACCAAGCGACGCAGGTCATCGAGGTTGCGGGCCAGCCGATCCATGCTGTGCACCACCACTGTATCGCCTTCGCGGACGAAGCTCAGCAGCGCTTCGAGCTGGGGGCGCTGGGTGTCCTTGCCCGATGCCTTGTCGGTGAACACCTTGCTCACCTGGGTTTGTTCCAGCTGGCGTTCCGGGTTCTGGTCAAAGCTGCTGACCCGGACGTAGCCGATGCGGTGCCCCTGCACGATGTCTCCTTGGTTGAAGGCGGCTTAAGTGCACTTTCTGTTCCGTTGTGCCTCAAAGCCCATTTCTGTCAGGCTGAAATCTATAACCTTCGCGGGCATGTGTCAAAAAATGGGAAAGCAGACTCTATTCTGACGAAGCGGCGCGGCCCTGCCTGACATCAAGTTAGGGTATAGCCTAGATTGACATGCGCGATGCAACCCTTAACTTGCTTGCACCTATCGTTTCCATGCTAGCTTTATCGTAACGCTAAAGAAATTGGGCTTAATGCCGAATACAATAAAATAAAACAGCCAACCCTTGAGGCTCTTATGCGCCAGAATTTACCAGTGACGGGTCGAAACTTAGAACTCCCAAAAGATACCAATATTCTTTCGACTACCTCCCCTCAAAGCCATATCACGCACGGCGGCCGCAAAAACTGAGTGCAACACCTGACCTTTCCGGTACGGTGCTGCCACTATGTCCTATCACGAACTCAGTATCCCCGAACGTGCGACCCTTCAACTCGGCCTTGCCCAAGGTTTCAGCCAGCGGCGAATTGCCCGGATGCTCGGCCGCTCCCCCTCGACCATCAGCCGGGAGCTGCGCCGCAACCGGGCCCCTGGCACCCGCTACCAGGCCTGTGCTGCCCAGCAGCAGATGCAGGTCCGCCGCCAGGTCTGCAGGCCTCAGTGCAAGCTGCTGCCGGGCAGTGAGCGCTTCGAGCTGGTCGTCCATATGCTGCGTGAGGGTTTGTCTCCCGAGCAGATTGCCGGCAAGCTGCGCAGCATGAACATACCCAGCCTCAGAGAGGCCTACGTCTGCCGCGAGACGATCTATAACGCGATCTACGCCCTGCCGGTCGGTGGCCTGCGCAAGGAGCTGATCATCTGCCTGCGCCAGGGCAAGACGAGTCGCAGGCCGCGCTCTGGCGGCGTCGATCGGCGCGGCCAGATCCCTGAAATGCTCAGCATCCACGTGCGCCCGCCGGAGGTCGAAGACCGGCTGATGCCAGGCCATTGGGAGGGCGACCTGATCAAGGGCAAGGCCAATGCCTCGGCGGTGGGCACCTTGGTGGAGCGTACCAGCGGCTACCTGATGCTGATCAAGATGGCCGACGCGACGGCGACCTCGGCGCTGGAGGGCTTCAGTGCGGCGCTCAATGGCATGCCGCTGGCGGTGCGCAAGAGCATGACCTACGACCAGGGCCGGGAGATGGCGCGGCACGCCGAGATCACCCAGCGGACCGGGGTGGCGATCTACTTCTGCGACCCGCACAGCCCCTGGCAACGCGGCAGCAATGAGAACATCAATGGACTGATCCGCCAGTACCTGCCCAAGGGCACGGACTTGTCGGTGCATAGTCAGGAAGCCCTGGACGCCATCGCTTTGCAACTGAATATGCGACCGCGCAAACGCTTCGACTTCAAATGCCCGATCGAGGTGATGGGCGAAGTGATGCAAGAAGCCGTGGTGATGCGGCATGATGCTCCCGCTTCAATTCAATAACCGTGTTGCACTCAGATCCTGCAACCAGCTATTATGATGGACACACCAAATAACTCACTGCATGAGGCAACCCATGAAAAAGCAATTAAAAATAATTCTGCTCGCGTCCCACCTGGCTCTGTTTGGCGCGGGAGTTGGGCTAGGGATCTATATACTTCCGATTTTGACAGCACAAGAAAACGCCACCATCGCCGAAATTGAAGAAGTGCAAAAGGTGGCAAAGTATAGCGGAGAGTTCAAGAAAGATCAGAAAGGCAGCGACGCCCTTCACTGGGCGAATGGACAACTTTTTGTTACGGATAACGAAATTGTATTTAAAGGTGATGTAGCACCTGGTCCAGACTACAAAATTTACCTGACAAAGAAACAAGCCACCGACAAAGAATCGTTTTTGGACATAAAGAAAGAAGCAATTCTGATTGGCGAATTGAAAAACTTCGGGAATTTCAAGAAAACCATTCCTGCAAGCGTCAACGTCAACGAGTTTACAACGGTCCAAATATGGTGCGAGCATTTCTCTAAGTTCATCGGCTCCGCAAAATATCAGTAAACAAGCTTAAACTTGGATCTTGCCTGTTCACGAATAACATGCGCCTCATGCCAATGGAAATTAAAGTCTTGCCGGGCATGAGGCCTCCCCTCCACGTCTAGATTCTTGAAGTCAAAATTGACCTCAACCGACCCTCAGACACTGACTACGATGCCTGCATACCCTGAAGCGGTTCACCAGATGGGCTTGCGACAGAGATAAGTACGCGCCAACCTCAGATGCCGCTAAGGCTCTATACGCCGCCTTATCGGAATGGGTGGAATTTTGCGCGCGAGCGTCTAATGTTATCCAAGAGCGAGGGCTCTGATTAGTCCCGTCTCCCATGAAGATTCGCAGACTAAGACCCCTATTAAATCTGTAACATTTCGCTAGTTGGGGTCGTCTCAGAATTCGGAAAATAAAGCACGCTAAGGCGTAGTCACCCCGTGACTCCCCCGCGCCGATGCAGCGAGCTTCGTTCCGTCTTGCAGTGACGCAATCAGCGGGCAGGAAACGTTCCCTTTCCGCGCATGGCAGGCGCACACCAGTTCAGACAGCACGGCCTCCATGCGTGCCAAGTCGGCCATCTTCTCGCGCACATCCTTGAGCTTGTGCTCGGCCAGGCCGCTGGCTTCCTCGCAATGGGTGCCATCCTCCAGCCGCAGTAGCTCGGCGATTTCGTCCAGGCTAAAGCCCAGCCGCTGGGCCGATTTCACGAACCGCACTCGTGTTACATCCGCCTCGCCATAGCGGCGAATGCTGCCATAGGGCTTGTCTGGCTCCGGCAGCAGGCCCTTGCGCTGGTAGAACCGGATGGTCTCCACATTGACCCCGGCCGCCTTGGCAAAAACGCCAATGGTCAGATTCTCAAAATTAATTTGCATATCGCTTGACTCCGTACATAACTACGGAAGTAAGCTTAAGCTATCCAAACCAAATTTGAAAGGACAAGCGTATGTCTGAACCACAAAAGTCTGAACCACAAAAGTCTGAACCACAAAAGTCTGAACCACAAAACGGGCGCGGCGCGCTCTTCGCCGGTGGGCTGGCCGCCATTCTTGCGTCGGCCTGCTGCCTGGGGCCGCTGGTTTTGATCGCCTTGGGGTTCAGCGGGGCATGGATCGGCAACCTGACGGTGCTGGAACCCTATCGCCCGATCTTCATCGGCGCAGCGCTGGTCGCGCTGTTTTTCGCCTGGCGGCGCATCTACCGCCCGGCGCAAGCCTGCAAACCGGGTGAGGTCTGCGCGATTCCCCAAGTGCGAGCTACTTACAAGCTCATTTTCTGGATCGTGGCCGCGCTGGTCCTGGTCTCGCTCGGATTTCCCTACGTCATGCCATTTTTCTATTAATCACAGGAGTTCATCATGAAAAAACTGTTTGCCGCCCTCGCCCTCGCTGCCGTTGTTGCCCCCGTGTGGGCCGCCACCCAGACCGTCACGCTGTCCGTGCCTGGCATGACCTGCGCCTCTTGCCCGATCACTGTCAAGCACGCGCTTTCCAAGGTTGAGGGCGTGAGCAAGACCGACGTAAGTTTCGACAAGCGCCAGGCCGTCGTCACCTTCGACGATGCCAAGACCAACGTCCAGAAGTTGACCAAGGCGACCGAGGACGCGGGCTATCCGTCCAGCCTCAAACGCTGATCCGTTAACCGAACTCGGGAGCGACACATGGGACTCATCACGCGCATCGCTGGCAAAACCGGCGCGCTCGGCAGCGTCGTTTCCGCGATGGGCTGCGCCGCCTGTTTTCCTGCCATCGCCAGCTTTGGCGCGGCCATCGGACTGGGCTTCTTGAGCCAGTACGAGGGGCTATTCATTGGCATCCTGCTGCCGATGTTCGCCGGCATCGCGTTACTCGCCAATGCTATCGCTTGGCTCAATCATCGACAGTGGCGACGCACGGCGCTCGGCACGATAGGCCCGATCTTGGTGCTGGCAGCGGTGTTTTTAATGCGGGCTTACGGCTGGCAGAGCGGTGGACTGCTCTATGTCGGCCTGGCCTTGATGGTTGGGGTGTCGGTCTGGGATTTCATCTCGCCAGCACATCGCCGCTGCGGGCCGGACAGCTGTGAATTGCCAGAACAACGTGGCTGACGGCAACAGCCGTAGCCACCACAGAAAAGGAAAAATACATGACCACCCTGAAAATCACCGGGATGACCTGCGACTCGTGCGCGGCTCACGTCAAGGAAGCCTTGGAGAAAGTGCCCGGCGTGCAATCGGCGCTGGTGTCCTATCCGAAGGGCACAGCGCAACTCGCCATTGAGGCGGGCACGTCATCGGATGCGCTGACTACCGCCGTGGCCGGACTGGGCTACGAGGCAACGCTTGCCGATGCGCCACCGACGGACAACCGCGCCGGCCTGCTCGACAAGATGCGCGGCTGGATAGGGGCCGCTGATAAGCCCAGTGGCAACGAACGCCCGTTGCAGGTCGTCGTCATTGGTAGCGGTGGAGCCGCGATGGCGGCAGCACTGAAGGCCGTCGAGCAAGGCGCGCAGGTCACGCTGATTGAGCGCGGCACCATCGGCGGCACCTGCGTCAACGTCGGTTGTGTGCCGTCCAAGATCATGATCCGCGCCGCCCACATCGCCCATCTGCGCCGGGAAAGCCCATTCGACGGCGGCATGCCACCCACACCGCCGACGATCTTGCGCGAGCGGCTGCTGGCCCAGCAGCAGGCCCGTGTCGAAGAACTCCGTCATGCCAAGTACGAAGGCATCCTGGACGGCAATTCAGCCATCACCGTTCTGCACGGTGAAGCGCGTTTCAAGGACGACCAGAGCCTTATCGTTAGTTTGAACGAGGGTGGCGAGCGCGTCGTGATGTTCGACCGCTGCCTGGTCGCCACGGGTGCCAGCCCGGCGGTCCCGCCGATTCCGGGCTTGAAAGAGTCACCCTACTGGACTTCCACCGAGGCCCTGGCGAGCGACACCATTCCCGAACGCCTTGCCGTAATCGGCTCGTCGGTGGTGGCGCTGGAGCTGGCGCAAGCCTTTGCCCGGCTGGGCAGCAAGGTCACGGCCCTGGCGCGCAATACCTTGTTCTTCCGTGAAGACCCGGCCATCGGCGAGGCGGTGACAGCCGCTTTCCGTGCCGAGGGCATCGAGGTGCTGGAGCACACGCAAGCCAGCCAGGTCGCCCATATGGACGGTGAATTCGTGCTGACCACCACGCACGGTGAATTGCGCGCCGACAAGCTGCTGGTCGCCACCGGCCGGACACCGAACACGCGCAGCCTGGCATTGGAAGCGGCGGGGGTAGCCGTCAATGCGCAGGGGGCCATCGTCATCGACAAGGGCATGCGCACCAGTAGCCCGAACATCTACGCGGCCGGCGACTGCACCGACCAGCCGCAGTTCGTCTATGTGGCGGCAGCGGCCGGCACTCGTGCGGCGATCAACATGACTGGCGGCGATGCGGCCCTGGACCTGACCGCAATGCCGGCCGTGGTGTTCACCGACCCGCAGGTCGCCACCGTGGGCTACAGCGAGGCGGAAGCACATCACGACGGGATCGAGACCGACAGTCGCCTGCTAACACTGGATAACGTGCCGCGTGCGCTTGCCAACTTCGACACACGCGGCTTCATCAAGCTGGTCATCGAGGAAGGTAGCGGACGGCTCATCGGCGTGCAAGCGGTGGCCCCGGAAGCGGGTGAACTGATCCAGACGGCGGTGCTCGCCATTCGCAACCGTATGACCGTGCAGGAACTGGCCGACCAATTGTTCCCCTACCTGACCATGGTCGAAGGGCTGAAGCTCGCGGCGCAGACCTTCAGCAAGGACGTGAAGCAGCTTTCGTGCTGCGCCGGATGAGGAAAAGGAGGTGTTCAATGAGCGCCTACACAGTGTCCCGGCTGGCCCTTGATGCCGGGGTGAGCGTGCATATCGTGCGCGACTACCTGCTGCGCGGATTGCTACGGCCGGTCGCGTACACCACGGGCGGCTACGGCTTGTTCGATGACACCGCGTTGCAACGGCTGCGCTTTGTACGGGCTGCCTTCGAAGCGGGTATCGGCCTGGACGCACTGGCGCGGCTGTGCCGGGCGCTGGATGCTGCGGACGGTGACGGTGCGTCTGCGCAGCTTGCCGTGTTGCGGCAACTCGTCGAGCGTCGGCGCGAGGCCCTGGCCAGCCTCGAAATGCAACTGGCCGCCATGCCAACCGAACCGGCACAGCACGCGGAGAGTCTGCCATGAACAGCCCAGAGCACTTGCCGTCTGAGACGCACAAACCGATCACCGGCTACTTGTGGGGCGCGCTGGCCGTGCTCACCTGTCCCTGCCATTTGCCGATTCTCGCCATTGTGCTAGCCGGCACGACGGCCGGCGCGTTCATCGGGGAGCACTGGGGTATTGCAGCCCTCACGCTGACCGGCTTGTTTGTCCTGTCTGTGACGCGGCTGCTGCGGGCCTTCAAGGGAAGATCATGACCGCTTCCCAGCCAGCCGAGAGTGGGCAGCTTTGAGCTTCGCTACCAATCTGGAGGAGTACCACCATGAACGCAAACGCCCCGAACACTGCCAGTTGCACCACCTGCTGCGTATGCTGCAAAGAAATTCCGCTCGATGCCGCCTTCACCCCGGAAGGCGCGGAATACGTCGAACATTTCTGCGGGCTGGATTGCTATGAACGCTTCCAGGCACGCGCCAAGGCCGCGACAGAATCTGACATTGCGCCTGTCCCTGGCGGTTCGCAGCCGTCAGATTGAGGCATGCCCTAACTGGGCGTCAGGCCGGAACCTTGGGCAGTGTCAGAATAGGGCCGATTCCAGCATTTTCTGACGACTCGCCTGCAACCTCTAGGGCCTCAACCTGACAGGCCGCACGCTTAGCGTACGATTTTGTCCGTTTTCTCTATCGTCCCCATCAACAACTATTGATTTGGGTTGCATTTAAGCACTCGAATGGCGGCAATCAAATTCACAAGGTGCAGATGCTGATTTTAGGCTTGCAGTGTTAAGGCATTTAAAAACAGCGAGTTTTGACTCGTGGGGCTGATATTTGATGAGATGAGATTAGGCTGATTGATTTTCAACTCTGCCTGACTGCAGCCATCAAACCGACAGTTCCCAGTATCGTCATCATCCGTTTCAGGTTGTAAGCAAGCACACTGAGGCTGATTTCAGTGCTCACATTTTTGAGGCGTTTAGTCAAAAAGTGCGTCGCTCCCATCCACATTTTTATAGTACCAAACGGATGCTCAACGCTCTGTTTCCTTATGACCGGGAATTCCGGATTTTCGTCCAACCGCTTTTGCATGTCATCGATAATCGATTCATGTATCCATCTTCTCATGCGACGAGGGTCTTTCTTTGATGTCATTCGTTTGCGGTGACATCGTTTTAGTTTTCGTGTGATCGATGCCACTACTAGAGTTGGTAATCATGACGCTCGAACTTGCAGAGTAGCACAGCCTATATCGATGTTAACTCTACACCTGACTCTGTCAATTTATGCGTATCAACATAGTGGCTGAAACGTGCTAATAAGAAGGTGAGTTTTGGATGAATGTACCTTTGACAAAATGGTCTGTTGGGTGCTGTATAAAAGTAGTCGATAAGCTCAGTTTTATTCGCTTTAAAATCCTTAAAAAAATAAACCTGAGTAATGACTGGCTGCTCAAAATCAGCTCTACAGGCATCTAATATGTTTACAGCCTGGTTATACTGAACCTCATCATAAGCGTATATCGCTGAACGATATTTACCACGCATTGAGTGGTTTGATGTGCTCGCGTGAGTATGTAAATGGATTTCGATCAAGGTTGATAAAGAAATAACAGTCGGATCAAAAACCACTTCAATGGCTTCGCTGAACTGAGCGTTGTCACCAATTGAGGCGATCCAACCTTGATTGACAGTAGCAATGCCAATAAGTGATGAAAATACGCCTTCGGTGCACCAGTGACAACCACCGCCTAAGCCGATTGTATTAAGGGTGGTTGTCGTATGCAAATTGCAAGTCTGTGTGGGCTGCTGCAAACTCATTGAGATGAGGGCAACTTCCAGTCTGGTCTGGGGAAGTGGCAGGTATAGCCATTTGGTCGGAGTTCCAAATAGTCCTGATGCATAGCCTCCGCTTCCCAAAAATCACTTGCAGGTTCGACTTCAGTCACTACTTTTCCAGGCCATAATCCCGAAGCATCCACGTCAGCAATGGTTTTTACTGCCTCAGCATGCTGTGCCTCAGAGGTATAATAAATGGCTGAGCGATAAGATGTGCCCTTGTCATTACCTTGTCTATTTACTGTACTAGGGTCATGAATCTGAAAGAAAAACTCTAAAATTTGTCGATAGCTGGTGATTTCATTATCGAACATTATTTCAATGCCTTCAGCATGGTTACCATGATTGCGGTAGGTAGCATTAGCCACTTCACCACCGGTATAACCTACTCGGGTTGAAGTGATACCGGGACGTTTGCGGATAAGATCCTGCATGCCCCAAAAGCAGCCACCGGCTAATACTGCGCGTTCAATTGCCATAATTAAATGTCCTCTACTTGGTCTAAATACTCTGCGTAACCTTTACTTGCCATTTCTTCCCTAGGAATAAAACGTAATGACGCTGAGTTAATACAATAACGTAGGCCACCCTGGTCTTTGGGACCGTCTGAAAATACATGGCCTAAGTGACTGTCGCCATGAGTTGAGCGCACTTCTGTGCGGGTCATGCCGTGCGACCTATCAGTGATTTCAATTACGTTGACAGAGTCTATCGCTTTGGTAAAGCTCGGCCAACCACACCCTGATTCATACTTGGCAGAAGACGCAAATAAAGGCTCACCTGACACGATATCCACGTAAATGCCGGGCTTGGTGTTCTTTAGCAATTCACCAGTCCCTGGACGCTCTGTACCATTTTCTTGCGTCACCCGATACTGCTCCTTAGTCAGAGCAGAAATCGCATTCATAGATTTTTGATAGGTATTCATAAATGTCCTCTTATAGAGTAGAGCCATGTGCCTTTCAGATTATAAGAGACCTTCTGTTTACAGAATTTATTTCACTTAGGCCGTTAACCCGAAAAAATGATCTGATCCAGTAGTTCTGTACACCGCGCTAAGTGAGTAAAATCACATAACGAGGTGCCTATGACAGCTAAAAAGAACTGCAAGACCTATACCGCAGAATTTAAGGCCCTCTAACTTATAGTTGTTTCGGATGCGGCTTATTTGTTTTTGTGCTCCAGTGCTGTAAGTGATGTGCCTACGATAAATATAGACACGACAAACAAGCCTAAATCTTTTAGCAAAAACTGGCCAGGAACCACAGAGATCGCAGGAAACCCAAGAGATGCCTCAAAAACACCGGGTGTAGTCAGCATGAACGACAATGTCGTAAAAAAGAGTCCGGTTGAAAGTACACCGCCCAAGATTGCGAGCTTAGGGGAGAAAACTCGTGCAGCGATTAACAGGCCAACTGAAATTTCAAGCACACCCAGAAAATTTGAGAATCCTTGAATGCTGAGGAAACTATACATCCATGAAAGCAGAGGGCTATTACTAACAAAACCATGTATACCGTTTGCTTCGTAGCTAGTGAATTTCATACCACCAAACCACAAATATATTATCGTCATGGCAACGTAGATGCCACCTATACCAAACTTAGTGACTTTTGCACCGAGATTATTACTAAGGATATTGGTAGTCTGGACACCATTTTCAATTTCGGGAATAGTCATCTTATATCTCCAATTATTTTTAGCCATGTGGACTCACTCTATGTAGCCCACTAAAATGATATGACTCTTGAGAAAAACTATATGTTTACTCGAGTCGAACCTAACTTAGGTAATTGCTGTAGTTGAGCACCAATGGATTAGACATCAATGCCTAGTGGTTGAACGGCCGGGAAGTCGACCTCGGTCTGTGTCACTTCGTTAACGTAGTTAGTGAAAGTGTTCAGGGCAACAGCCAACAGAATATCCACTACATGTGCATCACTGTAGCCAGCGTTCAGCACCGCTTGGACCTGGTCATTGCTGACTTGCCCGCGCTGGCGGACTACGGCGGCAGCAAAACGCACGGCTGCGTCGGCCTTAGGGTCATTTGATGCACCGCTGCGGTTGGCAGTGAGTTCAGCATCATCAAGCTTGGCCACCTTACGGCCTAGGAAGGAATGGGCAGCAAGGCAATAATCGCAGCCGTTGATCTCAGCGACGGCTAGGGCAATACGCTCAAGAGTCGCTGTACCCAAGCCGCCCTGTGCTGATGCTGCGCTCAATTGCAGGTAGCCAGTCAGCGCAGCAGGGCTGTTGGCAACGACGCGGAACATGTTAGGAACGCGGCCCAGTTGTTTTTCCACAGCCTTGAGTGAGGTATGGGTAGCAGTAGGCGCGGCGTCGATTGTGGTAGGGGTGTTCAAACGTGACATAAATTTCTCCTAGTGATTTGAAAGACAGCACGCTGTATTGGCGTGGAATAAATTGTATTTAAGAAGGTTCTGCTTGATAATCCGTTGCTATCAGACAGCTCATCTTCACGTCTTGCGCAGTCGCCATTTCAGTGCCACTACACACCTTCGTTGACGTCACGCCGTCCTGATTTCTAAGGAGGTCTTCGAGACTCCAAAAACACCCTCCGGCAACGATCACATTATTTATTTTTCATAAAGCCTCCTTGGTTTTTATCTATTTACTAATGGAACTGAATTTACAGCATGTAAAATAGATATAACATGCTCAATAGTTCGTATAATGTGACTTATTAGACAGTTTACGTAGGGGCTATGTATGGATGCAGACTTTGGATATCAGATTAAAAGAGTTGTGAAATTAAGGGTTCACGAAAAACTGCAAATATAGGGCAAATCAGATTGTCTATACCCATAATTTAGAGCGCCCGAGCATCAGGAACTCACTGAAAGCAGACGTTTCTGAAAATAAACAAGGCACAGCGCTTGAAAATTTCGAGACATCAACGTTTTGCCAAAAGGCTAAAAATGCGTGCACTACTCATTTCGCATTTAAAGAGAGCATCGGTTATTAGGCAATAACGATGTGGCCAAAATTTGTCGACCACTACACTATCTCGTAAACGAGTTTGATAGACGTCAACTAGTACGTATTTTTAGTGTAAGGTCATATTAATGCACGATGCTAAACTCTGCTGTGAGCTAGGTAGGATGTATAAATACCATAAATATTTCAATGCTTTACTTTTTAAAGCTCAAGTGAGTTACTCAGTTCCGACTGTTGGTGGCAGATTTGGAATCTCGCGATTTGTCTTAAATGTCAGCCAAGCAAGTCTCTCGCTAATAAAGTGTTGACTATCCCTGACAAAGTAACAATTTCTTGCCATAATCAGACTTAAGCACTTTACTTAGAGTGTATGTGCGCCGCTTAATGCATCAATGCTGCTAATTCCCTGATTGACATCAATCACTTTGTTTCCTGTTTGATACTCTGAGATAAACAAGATCGAATGATGCAAAAGGGGACTATTTAAATACTGAGGGAACAAATGGCAGTAGATTTGAGCATAGAAACCGCTCTGCTCCTAGAGCGCTGGCAAGGCATTGTAAACTCGATGGCTCAAGTCGCGGAAGTGCCTTGTGTGCTGATTAATCGATTAGATAAAAACGAAATTTGTCAGGCTGTTGGCAGTGTGTCAGTACCAACTTTTTATTGCGGTGAACCTGTTCCATTGGCACTTAACACTTATTGTTCCCAAGTCATTTCCAGTAACCAGCCATTACTAGTTGAAAATGCAATCGGTACCCGATATGAAAACAATAACCCAACATTTGCAGCAGGCTTTAGTTATTACTATGGCCTGCCATTGCTTTGGCCTAGCGGAAAAACTTTCGGTACTTTGTGTATGTTGGACTTTTCAAGCCCAGATCGGGCATCACAACACTGTTCCTTACTCACACTTTTTAAGCAGGCCATTGAATACGATTTACAGATGCTTCAACAACAGCAAGATCTGCTAAAGCGTGAGCAACAAGCAGACAAAAAATTTATACAACTATTCAATGAGATGTCAAATAGGATAAGACCGGTAACTAATAATAAGTTGCTTCAATCTGAGTTGTTTGTACTTTTGACAAGCCAATACCAATACTGGCATCAGGAACTGGATAAGCAGCTTAATCAAACCGTCCTGACTGATGAAAACTCCATTCATATAGCGGCACTGGTTCGAATTTGGTCAAATTTGTTGGCGATTGCCCATGAAACAGAATGGTTGAGAGCTACGGCAGTTCTAGAACCTTATAGTTGTGATGCTGTTGCGTCACTGGTCAATGCAACTCCATTATTAGAACAAGCAGTGTATAAAACAGCGCTGACCCTTGGTGCTGATCTCGTTTTGAGGAGTCATTTGCCTAATCCACTGTTACTAAGTGGGAAACCAGAGTTATGGTCTCTGATAGGACTAGCTATCACGAGCTTTTTAGTTGTTGGCGCCAGCGGTACAAGTATAACTATTTTTGTCAGTAACCGATTAAAAGGTAAGTACAGAGTTTTGGAATGGTCCCTTCTTGTAAAAGGCCAGACGATGCCGCTGCGTTTTACCCGCGATAATCAAGCGCTTTATGGTTTTGCAACAGTATGTGCCGAGTTAGCGGGTGCTGTTCTTGAATCTGGTGAGTGGCAATTAACTGAGAGTCTTCAGCAACAGAGTCGTTATCTCAACTCAAATCGTGATCACGTTGACGACATTGAAAGCAGGAATGCTTCAAGAACTGCTAATGGCATAACCAGGTTTATCTGCTTATCGATACCGGTGATGGGAGACGATTTATAAACACTCAGCGATGATCAGCGAAGTTGTGTTTTAGTTTTCTTGTTGGCACTACATCCGGTATGGCGGCCTTTAATCTGAGAGTGACACTTGGGATAACTGAAAAACTGGCTGTGATTCTGCTGAACGGAGCTTGGTGCTAAGCATGTTGGCGTCATTCAAAGCAAGGTCAACACTGCTATTAACGTTTACGATTATCTGACGGACGTGCTGCTGCGCGTCAACCAACATCCAGTAAGCAAGGTACATGAACTAATGCCGAAGTTACGGAAAGCTCAGTTCGAAAGCGCATTACAGCGTTCAGCTCTATTTAGCAATCCCGATGCTTCGGTAAAATAAGCCACGGAAAATGCTCCGGAGGCCGCATGCACACTAAATAGATGACGTTAGACGAAGAGTTGGATTTAAACGAGCAAATTATAGAGCCTGCGACCGGAAAAGCCAAAAGTTTATAAATACAGCTAAAACTCAAATCAAGCAGGCGAATATTGTACAAAACAATACCATTGCTACAGAGATAACTTCAAGTCTGACAGATCTATGCTAGAGTTAAATCAACGATTTAATTCATTTTTCTATGCAGGATCTTTGAAAAATGCAGTAGAAAAACGGAGAAGTACATGACCTTTAGTTTAGCTCAAACAGCTAGTGCAGAAACCACACTAAAAGCACCTGCTGAAGCAGATCAGAACCTGCGGGATATCACTGAACTGGCGTGTTATATCTGTGATGCACCAGTGGCTATGGTGACGCGAACCGATGACACAAAGCTGAATCTAATTGCAAAAGTTGGTATTTCGCGTACCTCTGTATTAATTAAAGAGTCCTTTTGCGTGTATGCAATGGAAACACCTGATGCGGTAATGGTGGTCCCTGACGCTACTTTAGATCACAGATTCAGTACCAATGCTATGGTGATTTCAGGACCTGGCTACCGATTTTATGCTGGCTCGCCGCTGATTGATCCCGAAGGTGCAGTGATTGGTACTATTTGTGTCTATGATCATGTTCCTAAGCAGCTGAACCAGCGGCAGATAAGCTCTTTGCAGGCTCTGTCCAGACAAGTGATCGCCATACTGGAGCTGAAAAAAGTCGGCGAACAATTACATAATACCAGCATGACGGATGCGCTGACAGGGGTGAACAACAGAAGAGCTTTTGACCTCAAGTTTGAAGCTGAATTTGCTCGCTGGCAAAGAACAGGACAATCTTTTGTACTGGCATTGATTGATATTGATCACTTTAAGAGTTTTAACGACAGCTATGGTCATGCCGCAGGAGATGAGGCACTGAGTCAAGTCGCGGCTCTGTTTCAGCGCCATAGCAGGAACTATGACTTTTTCGCCCGTTATGGTGGTGAAGAGTTTGTGCTGATCCTGCCAGGCACAGACACAGCGTCCGCAAATAAAACACTGGAAAAGTTAAGGCTGGTAGTGGCTAACCATGAGTGGTTATTACGACAATTAACGGTCAGCATAGGTTTGGCCAGCGCTGATTTATTTGACGACAAAAAGCAGTTGCTCGAAGTCGCCGATCAGATGTTATACAAAGCTAAAACCCAAGGCCGCAATCAAACCAGTGTGTTCGCCACACTGTAAGAGATCTGTTCATGCTGCGCTGATCTCAAGACCTCATAAAAACTGAGGTCTTGCTTCGGTCGATAAGCTGGTCTGATATTGGCATTATTTATTCCTTTCAAATACATGGGTAATGCGACTTACACAGATTTTTTATGCTCTCTTGGACTCCATGTGAAGGAGATCGTCACATTCTTTACATATAGAAAATAGAGTTCTTTAGCCAGCTGCAATTTCAGATTAACCGATTCGGTAAGCTTTCTGCATTTCCGGAGACAACTTTTTTAGCCAGCTTGAGAGACTGAAGCCTTTTCTATCGGTACTATTTAATTTAGTAAAATACAGATGTTCATCCCAGCGAGGACCGAAATCTACTTCTGCAAGACTTACAAGCTGTTTGTTTCTGCGAAGACGATGCTTTTGATGGTAATCTTCGGCGGGCCAAAAATAACCATTTTGTTCTCCGGCCTCAATCACCTCGGGAGATTTCTCCTTTCCAATCGCTTGAATCAGTTCTTCAGCTACTTGTTTTTGCTCCAGATCAAAAACAAAAAGTATCTGGCGATACTGGCCCTGCTTTCTACCATGAACAGACCATGATTCAAAACTTCCAAGAAGTTCCCTGTAGCTGATTTGGTCTTTATCGTAGATCACTCTGACGACTTCGGCGTGTCCGTTGATGTTGCGGTAACTCGGATCCAGAGTTGATGCTCCAGCGTAGCCAACACGTGTTTGCACTACTCCCTGCGTCCCTCCAAAATTAGAATCCGGTCCCCAAAAGCAACCCATGCCGAAAACCGTTTGACTAAGCTTCCCGATTTTCAATGCTTCTTCGATTGCTTCAGGGGTTGCAAATTCATAGCTTTCAACACCGTCTTCTTTATTCATTTTTAGATCCGACATATTTTTCACCTAACTTTCAAAAATTGAAGCCACTCCCATTCCTCACGCCGTGCAAACGACGATAAGACCACGTTTTCCAACACCAGCTTGATGAAGTATCTTTGCTAAAACTCCGCAGCATGTTTCTTGGTAACACAACTGCGGAAAATTGCTGTAATCATTGATCTTACTGCTTATTAAGTTATTAATAATTCTAAAAAACTCATTATTTCATTGAAGCTTCCAACCACCTGTCAAGGTCCTTGAACTTGGGGTTTCTCAGCTTCTTTGTCCCAACCACTATTGTCGGGAAATTCAGCTTTCCGTTCGAATAGAGGGAGCACAGTTCATCAGCAGCCGCGTCGTCTTCATGAACATCCAAAAAAACAAACTGGCTCCCTTTTTCTTGCAAGTACGAATGGTAAATCTTGGTTTTATGGCAGTCTTTATGACCGAACAGCTTAATCAACACGAACGGCTCCTTTTTTCAAAAGGTTCACTTTCATAAACCCCCTCGATTTAAAAATTATTCTACAAACTTCAATGACTCCGAGTTAATACAGAATCGGACCCCTGATGGCTCAGGACCGTCTGGAAAAGCGTGCCCCAGATGGGCTTCGCACACATTGCATAGCACTTCGATTCTGCGCCCGAAGGTCGTATCCAGTTCATATTGAATTACGTTGTCTGCGACTGGCTCAGAAAAACTCGGCCATCCCGTTCCCGAATCGAACTTTAGGTTCGAGTCAAAGAGTTCGGTGTCGCAGCCCACACAGGCGTACCTTCCAGCTTCATAAAATGAACAGAGTTCTCCGGTGTGCGCGCGTTCGGTGCCTTTCATCCGCATGACCCGAAATTGCGCTGGCGTCAGAATTTCTTTCCACTCTTCCTCGCTCTTTTCTACTTTTTTGGGAGGCGCGGGAGTGCCGTTATCCAGGTAGTTGTAAATGCTTTTCCAATTGAACATATATTTGCTCCTTTATTTTAGGGTTCACTCTTTAGCTATCAATCCACGAGAAGAAGTCTGTAGCACTACCAATGAATTCTCCATCCACAAAAACTTGCGGTACAGTTTGGAGATTTGTTCTTTCCTTCAACTCCAGGTAAGTCTTCGGATCGTCGTCTACGCGAATTTGTTTGAAATCGACCTTTTCAGCAGTTAGGTAATTCTTCACGCGTGCGCAAAATGGACAATGGTCTTTCGTATAAATAACAACATTCTTAAGTGCTTTCATTTTTTCCTCGTTCATTTGGTTCATGATTTAGTCTCTTTCAAAATGGCAAGAGTATCCGCTGGGATTCCTCTGCAAATAGTTTTGGTGATATGCCTCAGCGTCGTAGAATTCTTTTTCCAGGGTGACGGTCGTGACCACTTCATTCTCGAAGCGACCGATCTCATTGACCTCATCAATCACGTTTTCGATAATCGCTTTCTGTGCATCGTCACGATAGAACGCTGCCGAGCGATACGAAGTGCCAACATCATTTCCTTGGCGATTCTTCGTAGTCGGATCATGGATTTTGAAAAAGTAATGTAGAATCTCTTCGAGAGATATTTCGTCTTGGTCGTATTCCACGCGAACCGCTTCGGCGTGCCCCGTTTTCCCTGTTATAATATCGGCGTAGGTAGGATCATCAAAATCTCCGCCAGAGTAGCCCACCTTCGTTGACGTCACACCGTCCAGACTCCTAAGGAGGTCTTCGAGACCCCAAAAACACCCTCCGGCAACGATCACATAATCTAGTTTCATAAAGCCTCCTTAGTTTTCATCCACTTACTGATTAGACTGACTTTACAGCATGTAAAATAGATATAATATGTTCAATAGTTCGTATAACATGACCTATTGGACAGTTTACGTAGGAGCTATATATGGATGTTCTCAGTGAAATTTTAGATAAGGTAGAGCTTACTAGCAGCTACTGGTATAGAACCTCATTTGCGGGAGACTGGGGCATCAGCCTCCCGCAGGAAGAGAATCTAGCGAGATTTCACATCGTGACTCATGGCGAGTTTTGGTATGAGGTGCCAAAACTTAAACTTAAAGCATTGGCGGAGCAGGGCGATATTTTGATCTTTTTCAAAGGGATGGAGCACACCATGGCCAGTGCACCAAAAATCAAGGCCGAGCCTGCGGTCGAATTTAGAGCTAAAGCCAACCTCACCGAAGCTCAAGTTTTGGAATACGGTGATCAGAGCAAGCTCAAAGCCAACGTCGTTTGCGGACATTTTTGTTTTAATGGCGGACCCGATCATCCATTCTTAAATTCGCTGCCAAATGTCGTGCATATCAAGAGTGCTGATAACTCCCACTCGCCTTGGCTTGCCATGCTTTTAAGTATTATAGAGCAGGAAGCAAAATCAGGGCTTCCTGGAAGCAACACGTTAGTCAGAAAGCTGACCGAAATTATCTTCGTGCAAGCGTTAAGAATCCACATGTACAAATCCAATAAAAATGCTGGATTCTTCAAACTGATCGAAAATCCGCAACTCAGCAAAACCTTGGAAGCTATTCATCATAGTCTCGATAAAAAATGGGGTCTTGACGATCTCGCCGGGATTGCGGGGATGTCGCGTACGAACTACAGCGTCAAATTTAAGGAGCTGTCAGGCATGACACCTCTTGATTATTTAACCTATTGTCGGCTTGAAAAAGCAAAGCAGCTGCTTAAAGAATCCGGTAAGTCTGTTCCCGAAGTGAGTGAAGCCATTGGGTATCCGGCACATGAACACTTTCAAAAGTTGTTTAAGAAAAAAATTGGCAAAACTCCTAGCGCGTACAGAAAAGAAAATTCTGAAAAGGTGTAAAAATGAATATCTATAACTCTCCTGTTACCAAAATAGCTTTCTGGGTCATAGTCATTGGTGGTGCGGCTTGCCTGCTTATCCCTTTGTTTGCACCTCTTCTTCCGCTGCAATATTTGAAAGGTTATGGCGAAATAGGAGATGCTCTTGGAGGTATTTCAAGCCCATTTTTACAAATTCTGGGTTCAGTGCTTCTCTTTCTGGTGTTAAAAGCTCAGATTGACGCTAATGGCATCCTCCATCAGCAAATCGAAAAGGAATATACGAAGGAGCAACTGAGGCACGAGTTGAATCAGCTTCACGAACTTTATATGTTCGTCGAAAGAAACATTAAAAATTTTAGCTACGATCAGGAAAAGATGATTGATGGCAAGTCGCAAATGATCCTTTTGCATTCCCGGCGAGCGATTAAATGTTTCATTGAGGATCTAGAGAGCTTAGATGTTGATATTCACAAAGATGACGACATTTTAAGGTTCGACGGGGTTAAAGAAATTATGAGCATTTTGAACAGCGTTGACCTATATTTCGACAAAATCAAAGACAGCGAGATTGCACCTTATCATAAGAGTTTTTATAAAACGCTTATGCAGCACGAACTTCTCTTCAGCGTTTTTCCTTATCAAGATCTCGACAATCAAGCGTACCTAAAACAAGAGCATTGCCCAGAGTGTGGTGAATATCATGCAAATTATCCGCCACTGATTTATGACCGGTTACAGAAAATTAAAAAAAGTTTCTCCTGATGTATTATGGATATTTATTCGGTATCGGTCCTACCAAAAAGCTATTTGTAGTATCTCGAGTACGTGCTGTGGTGTAGTAATTCCAATCTTAGAAAACTCAAAGCTTATTCTGAAACTATCGGAATTGTCGGTTGGGTGAGACTTAGTCGCCCCGTAAAGCCTTATCGGGGCGGCAAAGATAACTTTTTATATCACTGCTATTGATGACGTCCTTTGTTTACTAAAGTTGTAAGCCCTTATTCTTTGTTTTAGACCTTCAACCACTCCGGGCTTGTCACTAGGAGAGTCCCCTTGGCTAACCTTAGCCGTCAGATCGTATTCAGCGATTTCTAGCCGGTCCCCCTGAATCATTTTACGCCAACCGTTCCACAACTTAGGGTCAAGCTCTTCGGTACGCCAACCATCGGTCGGTTCGCTCCGACTCGCTAAAGCCAGATCCCTGATTTGGTTCTGGAGCGTTAGATCGTCAATCATTGTTCAGCGCCGTACAAAAATGCTATTTTGTTCATACTCAATGCGTTTGTGGGTTTGGTTTGTTTGGCGACTGATCTGATCGCGCAAACTGATCTGATCCGCTAACTTTGGACACTTAACTAAGCACTGTGTTTCAGTTCAAAATTCTCAGGGCTTAAATAGCCAAGTGAACTATGCCTTCTGGTTTTGTTGTAATCAACTTCGATGTACTCAAACACGGTTTGTTTCATAGTTTCCCGGTTCATGATTGGCTCGTACTGAATGGCCTCAACCTTTAGTGAATGGAAGAAGCTTTCTGCACAGGCGTTGTCCCAGCAGCAGGCTTTGCGGCTCATACTTTGGGTAAGCTGATGTTTTTCAATCAGATCCCGATAAGCATGTGAACAATATTGACTGCCGCGGTCGCTATGAACGATCACGTTTTTAGGGAATCCACGACGAAACAACGCCATAGTCAGTGCATCACAAGCCAGCTGAGCTGTCATGCGATTACTCATTGACCAGCCAATCACTGCGCGTGAGTACAAATCGATAATCACCGCCAGATATAGCCAGCCTTCGCTTGTCATCAGATACGTGATATCACCGACCCATTTTTGGTTCGGGCCGGTGGCATCGAAGTTCTGCTCCAGCAGGTTTGGCGCTACCGGAAGCTGGTGATCGCTGTCAGTTGTTGTTTTGAATTTTCGTGCCGCTTTAGCCACTAAATTCTGCCTTGTCATGCTGTTTATAATGGTTTTTAGATCCGCGCATTCTCCATCTTCCGCGAGGTCGACTTGAATACGCCGAGCGCCTGAGCGCTCCTTGCTCTGGACAAAAATAGCTTTGATTTGCTCATCACGGTTGTGCTGTTTGAGCAAGCGCGCACTCGGTTCTTTGCTTGATTTTCGCCAGGCATAATACCCACTTCGCGTCACGCCAAGCACCGTCGCCATTGGCTTTAGGCGAAACTGGTGCTGGTGTTCGAGCATAAATTCGAATCGATCTACTTTTGATTCTTCGCGAAGTAGGTGGCCGCCTTTTTTAGGATGGCTAAATCCTCAGCTTGGTCGGCTAACTGGCGTTTTAACTTGGCAACTTCAGCAGCGAGCTCAGCTTCGCGTTGGCTAGTTGTAGATTTCTTCTCAATGGCAGAGCGCCAGTTATAAAGTTGTGATTCGTAGATTTTGAGCTGCCTGGCCGCTTCAGCAACACCAACACGTTCGGCTAACTTCAGGGCTTCAGCTTTAAATTCAGCAGTGTGAGTCTTGCGGGTCTTTTTGGTTGTCATATTCACCTCGTTAAGTCATTTTACTCACTTAGCGTGGTGTCCAAAAGTATTGGATCAGATCAAACTGCATTGAGTTCCCTTACCTGAGTGATCTACTATTTCGCACAGTTATTTAGCTTTATCGTAACGCTCAAGAAATTGGGCTTAATGCCGAAAACAATAAAATAAAACAGCCAACCCTTGAGGTTCTTATGCGCCAGAATTTACCAGTGACGGGTCGAAACTTAGAACTCCCAAAAGATGCCAATATTCTTTCGACTACCTCCCCTCAAAGCCATATCACGTACGTTAATCCTGACTTCATTAAAATCAGTGGTTTCACTGAGGAAGAACTATTAGGCCAGCCTCACAACATCGTAAGACACCCAGATATGCCGCCTGCTGCATTTGAGCATATGTGGAGTACATTAAAATCTGGCCGCTCATGGATGGGGCTAGTAAAAAATCGCTGTAAAAATGGCGACCACTATTGGGTAAGTGCTTATGTAACGCCAATAGCTAAGAATGGTTCGATTGTTGAATACCAGTCTGTAAGGACCAAGCCTGAACCTGAGCAGGTTTTGGCTGCGGAAAAATTATATGCTCAATTGAGAAGCGGGAAGGCCGCGAGGCCGAAATTGGCTGCTAGCTTTTCCGTGAAAATACTCTTGCTCATATGGGGTAGTATTATATCAAGCGCAATGGCTGCCGGCATGCTTACTGATACATCAATAAGCAGCTTATTGTTAGCCACTTTAATGTCAGGAAGCTTAAGCTCTGTTAGTGTTTTGGCTATTCTCTCTCCTCTTGGAAGACTGGTTGAAAGAGCCAGGAATATTTCCAATAACCCATTAAGTCAATCCCTCTACACTGGGCGCACCGATGAGTTTGGCCAAATAGAGTTTGCTTTACGAATGATGCAAGCTGAAACAGGCGCCGTAGTAGGTCGCATAGGTGATGCATCAAATCGGCTTAGCGAACACACCCGAGGCCTACTAAAGGATATTGAGTCAAGCAATGTACTTACAGTTGAGCAGCAGGCAGAGACAGATCAAATAGCAACGGCAGTAAACCAAATGGCGGCAAGCATTCAAGAGGTTGCGAGCAATGCACAGCATGCTGCAGATGCGGCCGGAAGAGCAGACACTGAGGCGGCATCTGGCCAGCGTCTGGTAGCCCACACAAGCCAGTCAATCACTGCCCTTGAAGGTGAAATTAGGCAAGCCGCTCAGGTTATTCATGAGCTTGAAGGTCAAAGTAACGAGATATCAAAAGTTCTTGACGTTATACGAGGGATCTCCGAGCAAACGAATTTGTTGGCACTCAACGCAGCAATTGAGGCCGCGCGTGCTGGTGAGCAGGGGCGTGGTTTTGCTGTTGTCGCCGATGAGGTTCGCAGTCTTGCTGCTCGCACACAGCAATCGACAACGGATATTCAAAGCATGATCAGCGCTCTACAAGAGCGAGCGCAATCCGCTGTTACAGTCATGGAGCAAAGTAGTCGGCAAGCGCACACGAGTGTAGCTCACGCAGAGGAAGCAGCTACAGCTCTTGATGGAATTGGCCAACGCGTTAACGAAATTACCGACATGAACGCGCAAATAGCGACTGCGGTCGAGCAGCAGGGAGCAGTAAGTGAAGACATAAACCGCAGTATTATCAATATACGCGATGCTGCTGATACCAATGTACAGACCGGGCAGAATAATTTGCAAAGTGCGAAATCTGTCGCTCAGTTAACTAGCGCTCTGAGCGAACTGGCAAAACAGTTTTGGGAAAAACGAGGATAACGCTTTTCAGTATCTCGACAGGGATAACTTACTTTACCATCGGTTATCCCTTTTAGCCGCACAAATTTTAGCCATGGCTTTTCAGGAAGTCAGGGCTATCAGAATGGCCTTAGAAAGCCTAGTCAAAGAGCTGTCACGAGAACACCGTTAGCTTAGCGTACGATTTTTTCCGAATTCTGCGGTTCCCCCATTTACAACATGGCTCTGTCCATGATGGATAGACAGGGCATCCTTTCAACAGATGCATGCTATGCGAGGCGTTGGCTACAGTTTTCGCCCCTAGGTGAAGAGAAGACCCATTTTGAGATACTCAATGGCCAGGTACATGATTATTGCTGCAAATACATTCAAGCGAGTGGTGCTGGGGTATGAAGCCCAATGGTACGGAAACGTACGCTAAGAGCTTAACTATATGAAATTCATAATAATGCATTGCGTGCATTGAAGAATGGCATTTTGAAATGAATTGCCAGAGTCAGAAAAACAAAGGCCGGTGCAGACACCGGCCTTAAAGTTAGTTACTTAAGCTCAATCACAGCTTTTCTGTATGCTCAGCTGACACGACGTTACCAACCTCGTCCAGTACGATATAGAGGTTCTGCTTACCGGCATCTTTTTCATCTGCATTGACATAAAGAGCCACCCACACAGGGTCACCATGGTGCGATTTTTTCTCGCTGATCTCTTTCGCTTTCACAGAACCCCAGCTGCCGCCGAGTTTGTTGCCGGCGACCAGTTTTTCCAGCACTTGTTGCGCTTTGGTTGATGCTTCAGCCTGAGTAATTGGCTCTACATCCGCATGGTTGCCGTGCGCGAGCACTTGTTGTGACGCCAGTGCCAGGCCAACGCCAAGAATTAAAGCAGTTAATTTTTTCATGTTACATATCTCCTAGAGTGTTATTACGGTTTATAAAAATCAGCAAAAAAACCATGGATTGTCACAGTCACAACCACAGGTTCAGTTCCTTTGTTTTTCCAATACCAGCCATGCGTACCGTCAAAAGGCGCCACAAAATTGCCGCTACCTGCATTTTGTGACCGGTCCAGCCAGTAGCTGGTGTATTCATCCGCTTTCGCGTTGAATTCTTCACCATGCATGTCCACCAACAGTGGTGCTGCATTAGAACTCCAGCTAAAGACGATACTTTGACCTTTTTGCATTTTTGCTTTCAGTTCAGCGCCTTTACCCGGTGCCAGCGTCAGTTCCATCGTTTTGCTTTTGAGTTCAGAATCTTGTTTCGTGACCGGGCTCAAATTCGCGCCGGCCAGTAAGCTGCCATCGCCCGATTGCTGCGCCTGGGCCTGTTGTGGCTGCACTTCCTGCATTTGTGCGTCAGGGTCACCTGCTTGTGCAATGGCCGTGAGGCCTGTCAGTTTACCCACACCCGTCGGATCCAGACCGTATTCCGCCGGCAGAATAAATAAGGTGGTGATCACCGCAGCAACGACCGCAGCCGCAGCTGTGGCAGTCCATAATGATTTTGCGCTTGGGGCTGTTTTTTCGATAAAAGTGTTCATTGCAAATCCTTAAGCGGCCACAAACAGGCCGGTCAGTTGATAAAAGAAGAAAATAAAACCGGCTGACATCAGCACTTGGTTGGAGCGAAAGGCATGTCTGTGGAAAGACGCTTTGGTGCGCCAGAAATTCATCAGGATCAGGATCAAACCCAGCGCCAACAATTGCCCCAGTTCAACCCCGATGTTAAACGCCAGCATGTTGCCGACCAGACCTGCAGGGTCCAGTTCAAAATCCTGCACTTTACTGGCCAGGCCAAATCCGTGGATCAGGCCAAACAACCAGACCATCAGTTTGGGATCTGGTCTTTTACCGAACCAGCTCTCAAACGCCTGCATGTTATCGAGTGCCTTATACACGATGGAAATGCCAATCAACGCATCGACCAGATACGGGTTCACATGAAAACCGGTAAGCACACCGCCCAGCAACGTCAGACTGTGACCCACGGCAAACAGGGTGACGTAAATCGCGATATCTTTCATGCGGTACAAAAAGAAGATGACCCCGGCCAAAAACAGCAGGTGGTCATAACCGGTCACCATGTGCTTGGCACCGAGGTAAATAAAGGGCAGCAACTGCAACCCTTTGGCTTGCTCGATAAAAGCCTGATCGCCAGCAGCCACGCCGTGAGCATAAGCTGAAGTCGTAAACAGTCCTAACCACAGCAGCGAAAAAAGCCACAGGGTTTTGCTTTTCAGCACTGAACCATTAAACAGCATCATTTTTTCCTTCTTGATATGCCCCTCCACCAGGAGGGGCTTTGGATTCAGAACAACATCAATTCCCGCTTTCGCGGCGATGCACCAAACGGTACAACGCAGGCAGGATCACTAAGGTCAGTAAGGTCGAAGTCAGAATGCCGCCAATCACCACAGTTGCCAGCGGTCGCTGAATTTCGGCACCCGTTCCGGTGTTAATCGCCATCGGCACGAAGCCAAGGCTTGCCACCAACGCTGTCATCAGCACCGGACGCAAGCGCTGCACTGCGCCTTGTTCAATGGCAACCAGGAGTGACAGGCCCTGCTCACGCAACTGCTTGATCATCGCCATCATCACGACGCCGTTAAGCACCGCGATACCGGACAGCGCAATAAAGCCAACTGCAGCGGAAATGGATAACGGCATATCGCGCAGCAACAAGGCGGCAATACCACCCGTCAAAGCGAGCGGGACGCCGCTAAACACAATCAGCGCGTCCTTGGCAGAATTGAGTGCACTGAACAGCAAGCCAAAAATCAGCAACAAGGTCAGTGGCACCAACCATTGCAACCGGCTGCTGGCTGACTGCAATTGTTCAAAGGTGCCGCCATAACCCAGCCAATAGCCGGCTGGCAATTCCAAATCAGCACCTAATGCACCTTGGGCATCCGCGATAAAGCTACCCAAGTCCCGGTCCGAGACGTTGGCAGTCACCACCACGTTGCGCTTGCCGCTTTCCCGGTTGATTTGGTTGGGGCCAGTCAGTTGCACCAGCTGTGCCACTTCACCAAGCGGGACATAGGTCATTTCATTGAACGCATCGGTTGGCAACGCAACCGGCAAACGCGCCAGCTGCGCCGGGTCGCTACGTTGGGATTCATTGAGACGCATCACCAGCGGGAAACGCTTGTCACCGTCAAAGATCACCCCAAGCTGCTGACCGCCTACCGCGGTTTGTACCGTTTGCTGAATGGTCGCAACATCAATGCCAAGCAAGGCCAGATGGTCTCGCTCAGATTCAACCGACAACAGCGGCAATCCTGTCGCTTGCTCCATCCGCACATCTACAGCACCAGGAATTTGCGCCAGAATGGCCGCAGCCTTGTCACCAATTTCTTTGAGCTTCTCTAAGTCGTCGCCATAAATCCTGACTGCAACATCAGTCCGGACCCCGGCGATCAATTCGTTAAAGCGCATCTCAATCGGCTGGGTGAACTCATACTTGTTACCCGGCACCGCCTCCACTTTTTTCCTGAGCAGCTCGATAAATGCCTGCTTCGACATCGTTGGATCCGGCCACTGGGATTGCGGCTTGATGATAAGGAAGGTGTCCGCAACACTCGGCGGCATCGGATCGGTCGCAATCTCTGCAGTGCCTATTTTTGAGAAAATACGCTCCACTTGTGGTAAAGAGGCAATTTCCTTTTCCAGCAGGTTCTGCATCCGAATCGATTGATCAAGCCCGGTGCCAGGCACCCGCAATGCATGCAGTGCGACATCGCCTTCGTCCAGCTGTGGCATGAACTCACTGCCCATCTGGCTTGCCTGATACCCACTCCAGCCGACCAGCGACAGGGCCAGTACCACTGCAGGCACTGCATGGCGCAAGCCTAACTGCAGCACGCGCTGATAGCCTGTTTTGAGGGCACACATCAGTCTGCTGTCTTGCTCGCTGACTTTGCCGCGAACAAACAGCGCAATAGCAGCCGGCACAAAGGTAACAGCCAGCACTAAGGCACCCAGCAATGCAGCAATCACCGTAAAGGCCATCGGATGGAACATTTTGCCTTCCACGCCAGACAGGGCAAAAATCGGCATAAACACCAGCATGATAATCAGCACGCCAAACACGGCGGGCGTGAACACTTCGCGGGTCGCCTGATAGACCACCTCAAGCCGTTCCTGCGTATTAAGCAGCCGCTGGTGTTGATGTTGTGCCATGCCTAACCGGCGTAAGCAGTTTTCCACCACAATGACAGCGCCATCCACCATCAAACCAAAATCAATGGCACCCAGACTCATCAGATTGCCACTGACCCGGTTCATCGCCATGCCGCTAATCGCAAACAACATGCTAAGCGGAATAACTAAGGCAGTGATAAAGGCTGCACGCAGATTCCCCAGGAAGATAAAGAGCACGACGATGACCAGAACTGCCCCTTCGAACAGGTTTTTCTGCACCGTTTCAATGGTTTTATCGACCAGGGTACTGCGGTTGTAGACAGGGATCGCTTTGACGCCCGTCGGCAAGGTGCTGTTGATCTGCTCCAATCGTTCAAAGACACGTTTGGACACGGTCCGGCTGTTTTCACCAACCAGCATAAACACTGTACCGAGCACCGTTTCTTCGCCGTTTTGCAGAGCAGCACCCGTCCTCAGTTCCTTACCGATGAACACATCGGCCACATCGCGCAAACGTACTGGACCATCATCCCGTTTGGCGACCACTAAGCTCGCAATATCTGCAATACCGGTCAGTTGACCCGGTGCGCGGACCAGCCACTGAGCGCCATGACGCTCCATATATCCGGCCCCGACATTGTTGTTATTGCGGGAAAGCGCTTTGGCCAGGTCGTCCATCGTCAGCTTATACGCCAGTAATTTGCCGGCGTTTGGTGCCACCTGGTATTGCCTGACGTAACCACCAATCGAGTTCACCTCGGTCACCCCGGCGGTTTTCACCAGCTGGGGTTTGATGGTGAAATCCTGCAAGGTCCGCAAATCTTCTGCACTATAAGGCGTGCCATCCGCTTTGCGCGCGTCGGGATCCGCACTGACCGTATACATAAAGATTTCGCCAAGGCCGGTGGCGATAGGGCCTAATGAAGCACTGACATCCGCCGGCAATTGGTCACGAACCCCTTGCAGTCGTTCACTGACCAATTGGCGTGCCCAATAGATATCGGTGCCATCTTTAAACACTACAGTCACCTGCGAAATGGCATAACGGGATACCGAACGGGTGTATTCCAGTTTCGGTAAACCAGCCATCGCATTTTCAATCAGCAAGGTTAAGCGTTGCTCGGTTTCAAGCGGCGAATAACCCGGTGCTTCGGTGTTAATCTGCACCTGCACGTTGGTAATGTCAGGGACAGCATCCATCGGCAACTGTTTGGCATGCCACACGCCAATAGCCGCCATCAGCAACGTGAGCCCAATCACCAGAAATCTTCTGGCGAGGGCTATTCTCAAGATAAAATCAATCATGACGGCCGCTCCTAGTGATCGTGGCTGGCGCCGTCTTTTTCGACATCGGCTTTGAGTAAGAAACTGTTTTCAGTGGCGTATTCAGTGTCCGGTTTTAAGCCGCCGAGGACTTCGATGTAATCGTCGTCTTCGCTACCAAACTCCAGCATCCGCACTTCAAAGGTATTGCCAATTTTGGCAAACACCACCGCCATATCCCGAAACGACTGCACGGCATTTTTCCGCACCGCCAGGGCCACTTCGCGCTCTGCAGTGATGATGTCCGCATTGACATGCATACCGGGTCGCCAATGTCCGCTCGTGTTGTCAATCACAGTACGGACGCGGGCAATGTGGCCATCAGTCATGGCAGGAGACACAAAGCTGAGCGTGCTTTGGGTTTTCTCTGCCTGGTGCATATCGAAAACTTCGACGATTTGTCCGGTTTTCAGCTGACTGATATCCGAAGGAAAAGCGGATAACTCCACGAAGACCCGGCTGTGATCCACCACTTCAAACAGCGGTTCGCCACCCACCACCTGACCTGCATTCACCAGGCGTTTGGTGACGACACCAGCGGCAGGCGCTTTAATCGGGAAGGTTTTCAGCGTGCTGGTATTCATGATGGTCGCTAACACTTGCCCTTGACTGACCTGCTGCCCCAGCTCAACCAGCACTTGCTGTGCCTGGCCGTTGTAAGGCGACTGGACTGAGAATTGCCGGCTGGGATCAACCGCCACCACCCCGAACAAATGCACCTTTTGTTTCAGTACTCTGGCCGTTGCCCGCTCAGTGGTAATACCCGTCAGGCCCAGCATCCGGTCATTGAGCTCGACCCGTCCTTCGAAAGAATCATATTGCCATTGGTAGGTTTTGCCCTGATAAACCGCATTGACACTGACTGCATAGGAATGCGGTTCCACAATGGTGGCATCCCCAAGCAGATAGCCAGCTTCCGGCGAAAACTTGAGCTGATTTTGTTCGCCATCCAGCCGGGATAAGGTGACTTGCAGTGAAACATCCTGCGGTTTCACCGGCGTGCTGTTGAGATAGCTGAACACCCGCATTTCAGGAGGAACACCGGATTCAAAAATGCTGATCTCTACCGCAAAACCGTCTTTTTCAAACAGACGGCCACCCTGTGGCCCTTTGGCAGGTTCTGCTGCAGCAACTTCGTTCGATGCAGCCGCTTTGGCGAGGGCCTGAGTTGAAGCCATGCAAAGGCTGAACAGTGTCAGACCGATTTGCAGCATACGGAAAAAAGTAGTCATGTTAGTTCTCCACAGACGACAAACGCACCGGCCCGGAGACGGTCAGGGCATGGCCAGTTAAACGTTCAAGTTCAAGTAATTGCAGATGGAAGCGACTCTGAGCACTGAGCAAGTCCACTTCGGCCTGGCGCAGTTCCTGCTCAGCAGCAAGCAGACTGAACAAGTCCACTTGCCCTTGCTGATAGCCTTGTTCACTGAGCTGTTGCAACTTATGGGTTTGCGGCAGCAAGGTCGACTGCAGCACTTTGCTGTACTGCCGCAGCTGCTCCAGTTCGAGATAAATTTGCCGCACTAACAGTTGCAATGAGGTCTGCAGCTGTTGTTGTTGCAAACTGCTGAGCTCAATCTGGGTTTGCGCTGCGAGGCGCTGGCCCGCACTCGGATCATGCAGTTGCCATGGCATCGACACACCAAGCACTAGGGCATTGTCGTTCAGACTTTCAATCCGCCGGACGCCGGCGCTGACACGGAGATCGGCTTTTTGCTCCGCTTTGGCTAATTGCAGCTCGGTTTCATGCAAACGGGTTTGCGTGACGAACTGAGTCAGAGTTGGAGACTGCAGTAAACTGGTTTGCAGTTCTGCGATGGAAGGTAACAAAGGCAGTGTTGCCAAAGCCCCCTGCACGGGACCGAAGTCGGGTTGCGATGCCCAGTGTGCAGCCAACTGCGCACGACCCAATTCAATCGCATTGTTGGCGCTGCTCAGTTCCAGTTGGCTGCGGGTTAAACGCAGTTCCAGCCGGGTGACATCCGCATCACTTAAGCTACTGGCTGCAGCACGTTGCTTGGCGATGTCCAGCAAACGTTGTTCCCGGACGATGCGCTTTTCAATCAGCTTGTGCAGCTGTTGCAGTTCGACCTGGCGAATATAACTCCGAGTAGTGGCAGCCAACGCATCCAGCCGGCTGACCTCAAACTTTTGCTGCAACAACGCTTGTTGCCACTGCGTTTTCTCCAGTCGATAGGTACGCTTGTCGCCCATTTCAATCAACTGGCTTAAGGTCAGTGTCAGCTCGGCATTATCCAGCCCTTTGCTGCTGCCTGTCCCGGCAACGTTTTCAAGTTCCACCCCGATGTCTGGATTGGGCTTGAGCCCAGCCTGTAACCGCTGCGCTTCATTGAGCCGCAATTGGTACGGATATTCCTGCAAAACCGGACTTTGTTTAAGGGTTTTTTCGAGTGCTTGCGCTAAATTCAGTGGCGCTGTTTGTGCAAAAGCAACAGACGATGCAAAGCACAGCAACATCGCGCCCATAGGCACAGATTTTTTCATACGCATAGGTATGCTCCTGATTACTATTCAAAAATGGAATAAATAAAACAGGATCAGGCGTTTGGTGGTGGGACTGGTGGCGTGTGAGTAATACCGGTTAATTGGCTTTTGTGAACATAACGTTCAGTGCCATTTTTAACGGTGAAACAGGAATACGGCTGCGCTGGTAAGTCAGCAACCAGATGAATATGACTAGGGTGTTCGTGCGCTGAAGCATCATGGATATTCGAAGCTTCAGATGACAGGAGCTGGTCTGTCGTTTTCGCATCATGCTCAGCATGATGCTCGTCATCATCGTCATGATCATGGTTTGGACCATGGCTGTGTGGTTGTTCAACCGACCACAGCAGATCATGAGAATCGTCCGGCAAATGCACCACAAAGCCCTGCGCAGCCAGCACGGTGTGCTGGAACAGGAAAATGATGATGAGCAGAATGCGGGCCAATTCAACGATGCCTTTAAAATGAGGACAGCTGAGTGTAACGGGCTCTGGGCCATTTAGCAATCATTGTCATTTGCAAGTTCAAGCCGCTGCGCTACCACAGCTGAATATCGAACTGCCGCAGCACATAAGCTAGCACGACAAAAAGCACCATCGTCAGCACAGCACAGAGCAACAGGGCCGGCCAAAAGCCAAATTTCTGCAACAGGCGGGGAAACACCAGAAACATCGGTAAAGTCGGCAACACGTACCAGAAGGTATACCAGGCATGGTTGCCAATTTTCTCGGTCGGCTGGCGTTCAAGATATAGCCAGACCAATGTTAACACCGTCACCATCGGTAATGCTGCAATCAAGCCACCCAAACGGTCGCTGCGTTTCGCGATCTCCGAGATAGCAACCACCAGCAATGCCGTGATGGCGTATTTTGTCAGGAGCCAGACCATCGTGATCCTCTTTGTTTCATCAGAAAAAGCTGACATTGCCACGCTATCGCCGGCCAGCCTCAATGCCACAGTCATAAATAAATATCAGTTAAAACCTGATAGTCAGACAGTCACTTTCAGATTTAAACTGACTAAGTTTATCGCTAAACTGACGGCGTTAACTTTCACAGTTGGCCTTGTTGATTACGTACCTGCAAGAATCCACTCTTTGCCCCGGCTGATGCCGGGGCTTTTTTACTGCGATCAGACGTCAATATGCCACACCACCAAGCTCATATTGATCGTGAGCTGGCGCAGTCACGTCTTGGTCTTGGTTGAAGTGAGTCGCTTTGATGTACCTTGGGCAACGGAAAGCTGCTGCCACAGCGATTGCTGCGTCTGAATGGTCGCCACCAACGCTGATTTTTCCTGTAACCAGCTCTGCTCCTGCTCTTGCAGGGTGAACAACTGCGCCTGCAGAGCGACACATTCTTGCTGGAAAGCTTCATTTGCTTGCTGATCAGTGTTTTTGCTTGTTACCCACTGTTGTTCCATCAGGATCGCAGACTGCCGGGCTTGCTGCAATTGCGCCTCAAGTTGTACGGCTTGCTCTTTCAGGGCGGTACACTCCTGCTGCTTCACCATGATCGCTTGCTGGCTCAGCCGGAAGTCCGCCTGAACTTGTTGTACCTGGTGCTCATGCCGGCGTAGCTCCTGCTCACGTTGTGTTTTTACGGATTCCCGAAAATGCTCCAGTGTATCGCGGGCATGCCGGTGTTTGTCCTCCAGTGAGTTGATCTGCTGCTGTTTTTCCCCCAGTTGCAGCTGCAAGGCTGTCATTTTCTCTTCCCATTGCGCTTGGCGTACGGCATAAGCCTGAAGTTGTTGTTGCTGTGCCGTATTTTGTTGCTCCTGGCTCACCAGAGCTGACTGGATGGTCCTGAGCTGCTGCTGTAATTGTGCAGTGTCCTGGTGGAAGCTCTGACGTTCCATGTCCCACTGCTGCCGGGCAGCATCATGGAGTGCCTGGTGTGCTTCCACGGTGACATTGGCTTCCTGTTGCAGTCGCTCGGCCAGTTGACCGACCAACTGACCGAGTTCATCAGACAAGGCAGGCAAACGCTGAGCACCTGGGGGGACTTCCTGAGCCAGCTCTTGTAAATACCGGCTGATGGTGGTTTTCGAACCGGTATTGCCAAGCGCCTGACGAATGCTGTCAATCGTGATGGCAGCCCCTTGGGCTGACAGGCTATCTCGTGCAGTTTTCACCTGGGCTTTGCTGATCCCGCTTCTGGCCATGAAAGGTGCCTTTTTGTTTTTGTATCGTATTACATAATATGTAATTACATATTAATTCGGTGTGAGTTTCTGTCAATCCTCACTACAAATCTACATGCCATAATTTTAATTTATTGCATGTAAAATGACAAAATGGCCTTTCATTGGCCCGATACCGGTATGAAATCCACACTTAATCAGCCTTTTGTACCTCAGCACTCCATCAGACATACCTTGCGATCATAGACATGAATCACTATGATTTGTTTTGAATCATATTGATGCGAAGAGGTTCACCATGACACAAACGGCGACCAAAGTATTGACGGCGCACATTCCACAACCCTTGGCAGAGCGGCTTGATCAGGCCGCTGGCCGGCTCGATCGTTCGCGTGGGTGGATCATGAAACAAGCCTTGTCGGCCTGGCTGTCGCAAGAAGAAGAACGTGAACGGCTGACACGGGAAGCCCTTGCCGATGTAGATGCAGGCCAGGTGATTGATCATCAGGCTGTGCTCGCCTGGGCAGAGAGTCTTAGCAGCGACACGCCCTTGCCGGTGCCGCGCTGATGGAGTTGAAATGGACCAGTAAGGCTCTGTCAGATATCGCGCGACTCTACGAATTTCTCGCTACGGATCACCCGCAGGCTGCGGCCCGAACGGTGCAGAGTCTGACGAGAGCGCCAACGGTTTTGTTGATCAACCCACAGATCGGTGAGCAGCTGTTCGAGTTTATGCCGCGAGAAGTCCGCCGCTTGTTGATTGGCCAGTATGAACTACGCTATGAGCTGCAGGGGCAAACTGTCTACCTGTTACGATTGTGGCACACTCGAGAAGCACGATAATCATGGCGTTGGTTTTTACTTATTATGACCTGCTCAAAAAACTGAGGCCATTTGTGGTAGAGCTTGCTGAGCAGGATGCCCTGACGCTACAAAGCTATTGGCCACCGATTAACAGCATTCACAGCGTTGATGATTACAAGAGCCAGTTCGATGCATGCGTGGCGAAGCTTGATGAAGTACTATTTGCGCATCTGATAAAATCGACAGGGCTATCCTTAACCCAATTGCATTCTCAGGCTTTAGATCAGCTAAGAGCGGGTTTTGCCAGCATGTATCTGACTGTCACGCAAGAGTACCACTGCGTTGTCAATTTTGCATTAGCAGGGCAAAAGGCGTTTCATTTTAGTGATCATCTGACTGAACATTTGGCGCATACAGAGATCAATACGATGGCTCCTTGCATCCAATTGCCCTTTACGACCTGCCTTTTTACATTTACCTCACCCGTCATGATCAACGCGATGCAACAGATTTACCATGCATCTTCGACAAAGGCGACGGTAGATCAGGCTGCACCTATCTCGGTCTTTTTGACCTTGCATCAGGCGACTGATGGGTTACCCGGGCGAAAACTGGTTATCAACGCCTGGCATGCCAAAGCGCCGCACCACGTCTACAGCATGCAAAAACGAGAGCTCTATATACCAGATCATTGGACGCTGGAACAAGCGCTTCGCACCGACTGGGAGACCTTGACACCTCAAAATGAAGGGATGGGACTTGCCTTCACGGGAGCAAGTGTTTGCGCACAGGATGACGACGCGTTTTATACCGATGGTTTGCTATTTTATCGCATTGTGCTTAACGCGATCCTCTATATATCCTCGGCACAAGCAGAGCTGACCGCAGTTTTGACGCCGCGACGGGATATGGAATTGAAAGCGCAGAGCATCGCTTCTCCAGTAAAGAGACGGAAAGTACTCAAGACGGCACAGCAGCTCACAACGTTGGCGTACCAAGAAGTGGGTGGTTCTGTAAGACCTATTGTGATCAAACAGCCTGGTTTGTCTGGCGTTGGTGAATATTCAGGAAAACGAGCGAAGTCTATGTTTCGATTTATGGTTCGAGGCCATTGGCGGCAGCAAGCGCATGGTCCTGACAGGCAAGAACGGAAGCTTATTTGGATCCAGCCCTTTTATAAAGGGGAAGAATTAGCTGATACCATCAATAAACCTTATCTGGTGCAATAACGTTTATGAGTCGCCTTGAGCGTTATCTTCATGCTGCGACCAGAGACAATACTCGCAACAGTTACCGAACTGCGATTGAGCACTATGAAGTCAGCTGGCAAGGAATGCTACCGGCTACAGCAGAGCAAATTGCCCGTTATTTAGTTGACCATGCCGAAACGTTGGCGTACAGCACTCTGAAACAACGGCTAGCCGCTTTGGCACAATGGCATCAGTCACAAGGCTTCGCAGATCCGACCAAAGCTCCTTTAGTCAAGAAAGTGCTTAAGGGAATCGTAGAGTTACACCCAGCTCAGGAAAAGCAGGCCAAGCCTCTGCAACTGGAGACATTGGAAACGATTTGCCAGTGGTTGGAGCTGCAGATAGGACAAGCACGTGAACAGGCTCCCAGCTCTGTTAATCTCTGCGTTCTTTTAAGAAATAAAGCACTGCTGCTCATCGGGTTCTGGCGTGCCTTTCGTAGTGACGAGCTGTGTCGGCTGCGCATAGAGCACATCACTGTCACACCAGGGGAAGGAATGACATTGTATTTACCTCGGACCAAAACCGATGTTGCCGGACGCGGTGTGACACACAGGGTTCCTGTTCTGAGTCGGCTATGCCCGGTCTCAGCCTATCTGGATTGGCTTCACCATACAGGACTACAAAACGGGCCTGTGTTTCGTAAAATCAGCCAGAATGGAAAATTGTCCGAGAAAGCGCTGAATCCCCGCAGTATTATCCCTTTATTACGCCAGTTCTTTTTGGCATCAGGCATTACGGATGCAGAGCAGTATAGCAGCCACTCACTGCGACGTGGTTTCGCCTCCTGGGCCGGCACTCAACAGTGGGATCTGAAGTCTTTGATGGCCTATGTCGGCTGGAAAAACATGCATTCAGCACTGCGTTACATTGAAATTCATGATCGATTCGCCCAACGCCGAATTGAACAGGGCTTGAAATAGGTGCGCAACCCAACTCATAATCGAGATTAGTTAAGTTTAATCAATACATTAGAAACATTTCAATTCAGCCCACTTAAAATTGGACTAACCGGTCAGGAGGACTATGGCTGTTGATTTTTTAACCGCAGAGCAAAAGGCCAGCTATGGACAATTTTCTGGCGAGCCGAATGAAGTACAACTGGCACGCTATTTTCACCTTGATGAAATCGACATCGCGTTCATCCTTGAACGCCGAGGTAAAGCAAACCGCTTAGGTGTGGCCTTACAACTGGGCTGCGTGCGGTTTCTTGGCACTTTTCTCTTTGATCTGTCTCAAGTTCCTACGAATGTTCAGTGGTTTGTTGCCCGGCAACTGGGGATCACAGACATTACAGTTGTGTCAAATTATGCCCAAAGAGAGACAACGCGCCGTGAACACAGTGCATTAATCCGAAAAAAGTATCAGTACTATGAATTTACTTGGCCATCGTCATTCCGGCTTAGCCGACTGCTGTATACCCGGAGCTGGATCAGCAACGAACGACCCAGCCTCCTTTTTGACTTGGCAACAGGCTGGCTGATACAGCACAAGATTTTGCTACCAGGCGTGTCCACATTGACACGGCTGATTTCTGAGGTAAGGGAACGTGCCAGCAACCGATTGTGGCTGCGACTCTCTGAGTTACCCACATCAGAACAAGTAGCCAAACTGGAGACTTTACTGCAGGTCCCTGAGGGTTCGCGAGCCTCTCGCTTTGATCAGCTCCGAAAAGGTCCGGTCACAGTTAGTGGACCTGCTTTCAACGACGCCATCGAACGTTATCTGGAACTTAAAACTTTTGGTATGCAGGTGGTAAATTTTGCCGGCATTCCGCCTGTTCGTTTTAAAAGCCTTGCGCGTCATGCGGGTATGATTTCGGTATACAAGATCGCACGGATGCCGGAGAAAAAACGGACTGCGATTTTGGTTGCTTTTGCCAAGGCATACCAAACGATAGCATTGGATGAAGCTTTGGATGTGCTGGATTTACTCATCACCAGTCTTGCTGGAACCGCCAAAAAGCTGGGGCAAAAAAAGCGTCTGCGAACCCTGAAAGATCTGGACAGATCTGCATTAGCTTTAGCCGATGCTTGCTCGTTTATTGTTAATGACAGCACGCAAGATGAGGCGCTGCGCAGTTCAATTTTTGCCAAAGTATCCAAGAAAAAGCTGACAGAGTTCATTGAAATCGTACAGCAATTGGCTCGGCCTTTTGACGATAATTTTCATGATGAGATGGTCGAACAGTATGGCCGGGTCCGGCGTTTCTTACCGGCGTTACTCAACGACATTGAGTTCAAAGCAGCCCCGGCAGGTACAACAACATTAAGCGCCTTTCACTACCTTGCTGCTCTTATGGATTCACGCAAGCAAATTCTGGATGATGCGCCACAGGACATCATTACCAACGCCTGGAAGCGGCTTGTTTTTGATAAAGACGGACGGATCACAAAGCGCGGCTACACTTTGTGTTTTCTTGATAAACTACAAGACGGTCTGCGTCGTCGTGATATTTATGTTGAAAACAGCGACCGCTGGGGTGATCCACGGGCCAAACTACTGCAGGGACAGGAATGGCAGGCAAACCGGATCCAGGTCTGCCGCTCCCTCGGTCATCCGCTGAACCCCAAAGAAGCAATTGATGCGTTGATACGTCAACTGGACACGACATATAAGCAAGTTGCAGCCAATTTCGATGATAACAAATCAGTTGCTTTAGATCTGTCAGGAAAACGCCCAACATTAACGATCACCAACTTAGATAAACTGGAACAACCGCCCAGTTTATTAAAGCTTTCAGAGCAAGTGACAGCGTTGCTGCCAGCGGTGGACCTCACGGAGTTGTTGTTGGAGATCCACGCTCATACCGGGTTTGCTGATGAATTTACTCATGTAAGTGAATCCAATGCTCGCGCCAAAGACCTCACGATCAGCATTTGTGCGGTCTTACTTGCGGAGGCATGCAATATAGGTTTGGAGCCCTTGATTAAACATCAGGTTCCTGCGTTGACCCGGCATCGTCTGAACTGGGTTAAGCAGAACTACTTGCGCGCTGAAACTTTGGTGAAAGCCAACGCACGACTAGTGGATCATCAATCAACCTTGTTGCTGGCCAAAAAATGGGGTGGTGGTGAAGTTGCATCTGCCGATGGCATGCGGTTTGTAACGCCAGTACGGACGATTAATGCCGGACCGAATCGAAAGTACTTTGGCTCCAGTCGTGGTATCACCTGGTACAACTTTCTCTCTGATCAATTTTCAGGCTTTCACGGCATTGTAATTCCTGGAACATTACGCGATTCCATATTTGTCTTAGAAGGTTTATTAGAGCAACAAACCGGCTTAAACCCTACGGAAATAATGACAGACACAGCCGGCGTGAGCGACCTCGTTTTCGGTCTGTTTTGGTTGCTGGGATATCAATTCTCTCCACGCCTAGCGGATGCAGGCGAATCTACATTCTGGCGAGTGGACAAGAGTGCCAACTATGGCGTTTTAGATGACCTGGCTCGCAATTGTGTCAATCCACATAAAATCGAACAGCATTGGGATGACATGATGCGCATCGCAGGTTCACTCAAACTGGGTACCGTACAGGCGTCTGAGTTAGTTCGTTCATTGCTGAAAAGTGATCGACCGTCGAGCTTAGCCCAGGCCATTATTGAAGCAGGAAGGATTAATAAGACTTTATACCTGCTGAATTATGTAGATGACGAAGATTATCGCCGCAGAATTCTCACTCAACTTAACCGTGGTGAGGGGCGCCATGCTGTTGCTCGTGAGATTTGTCATGGTCAACGTGGTGAGATCAGAAAAAGATATAGAGAAGGGCAAGAAGATCAGCTTGGTGCATTAGGCTTGGTTATGAACGCGTTGGTTTTATGGAATACCATCTACATGCAAGCTTCACTGGATCATTTAAAACAGCAAGGTGAAGACGTAAATGCGGAGGATGAAGCAAGATTATCGCCACTCAGTCATAAGCATGTGAACATGCTTGGACATTATTCTTTTACGCTGGCAGAACAGGTAATGAAAGGGCAACTGAGACCACTAAAACAACCGTCTGAAGATGAATGGACAGAATAAGTTATTTTTCACTTTAATTTCATGTGGTTAGGCTCTTAGCGTACGTTTTCGTACCATTGGGCTTCAAACCCCCATACATACTTGCGATGAACACCATGTCACCTATCACTGCAAAGTACACCATCCAGTACAAGCAAGCGGTTGAGCAGAAATGCAATACAGCCCTGAGCGTTGAGCAGCTCAACTCAAAGGCATTCACCAATGTTGTCCAGGCAATGGTGAGTAGTGAGACCGTCGATAGAATGGGGCTTGATGCTGCTGGTGGATCACTCCAGGATACCCTGTCTGTGATCGGCAAGAACGTCACATGCAGTGACCTGAACGCGCCATTTAAAGCACTCTTGGATGATAAGGACTTCACCAGAAAGCATCAGCACCTATCGAAGGTGCTGCATACTTGGAATGAAGTTGTTTCTCAAAGCAAACCCTGAGTAACAAAAAGGAGCCTAACTGGCTCCTTTTTTAATGGGGATGATGTTACGTTCGTGGACGTTATTTTCACTCGGGATATGTAACGTTGAAAAAGGCGTACCGACAAGAGAGTGGTCACATAGCTCTCCATAATAGATGAGCGACAAAATCTCTTGCTCGTTGATTTTTCCCACCTTAAAAAGGTAATTGATTATTGCTGTATCCAGTAGGTCGTGACACCCATTAAGCAGATCCACGATATTGGCCGCAGCTTCATTTTCCTCTCCGTCATCTCGACCGGCTAATACTGATTCAACCCAAGCCTCAAGGCTCGGATGTCCCTCAGCGAGCTCTATTTGACGGCACTCGTTCTCGATCAACCCTGTGATTGCTTCGTTGAGCGTTCCGCCATAAGTCGGCATGTTGAGAACAACTCCAAATCCGGGGATTTCTTTTTGGATTGGCTTCGCATCCTTGGGAGCTGATTTCAGCCACAGGAAAAACCAGATCCCAGAGCTTATGTCTTCCGGCTTGACCTGGTTGGCCGCAAGGAATTTGGAAACCTCGTTACAGATGATGCCATCTGGCGCTGCCATCTCGTAAATACCCGCCATCAGATCTTCAAGGCTCTTATACATATTATCTCTCGCACCTGTACATGATGTTTTCACTATCGTTGTTAAGCGTTTTTTCAGCAAGTATGTTCCAGCGAGACATCTTATACCATTCCATCCAAATCTGTAAAATTACCGTATTACCGTAATTATGATAATTACGGTAAATAAATTTGAGTTCCTCTTGCTGTTGTTCTACTTATTAAAATGTATCTTTGAAAAAGTAGAGTTTTTGGAATAGGATAGGTGGTGCTGAATGCCCACTTTTTACAAGGAGCGCGACCAGTGATTTTTGATGTAAGAGCGACCTTTGAAGTGGCACTCCAGACGGACACCCACCTGGTACTTATCGATCTGGATCAGGGAGCATCAGTTACGAACGATGCTGATGCAGTGATCGCCTGGTTGGCCGCAAACCTCGAAGGTGGAATTGGAAAACGTAAGGTGTACTACCGGGACACCGATGGACGCTTTGATGAGCTCAAGGTTAATGCCGGTGCTTTTGCCGGATTTGCACCTTGTAGCGAAGGCCAGCAGACCACCTTGGCTGGGATGCTCGGCCAGTAACTTTGTGTGGAGAACTCGATGTTAAACAAAAACAAATTTGAGAAAGTTTTAAAGAGAATCCTCGATAAGAACTTTGAGCGCTGCTCTATTTGCAGGAAACCATTCCCTGGACCGTGCCATACTTTTGCTGGTTTGGATTCGGACAATAAAGTTCAGAACGTAGGTTCTTGCTGTCGGACCAGTATTGTGGACTTGCGGCATGGAGGTGTGTATACGACCGCTCCTGTAGATACTCAAGAGGGGCAAAGTCAGGCGCGTGAGCTACTCGCAACACATCCTTGTAAGGGGATGATGGGACATGCTTAGCAAAAAAGTCTTTTTCATTAGTCAAGCGGAGGCCGAAAGACTGGAGCCGGTTCCCGGTGCGGCCATGATCTCCATAACTGACCCAGACAAGTCCCCTGCCGCTCTCGGACAGTGGGGGCAGTTGTACCGCGATAGCTTCTATGACGGCGGCTATTCTGAGAACACCATCCACACGATGAAGGCAGCGTTCCGGATGAATTACGCCTCTTACATTGACTCATCCCAGGCTGAAAAGCTGTCCACCTTCCTGGATGGATTGGTTGGTAGCGGTATCGATCAGATCTTCGTTCATTGCTATTACGGAGAATCCAGAAGTGGCGCGGTAGCGCTGTACCTCCAGAACAAACATGGATTCACTCCGAATAAGCCGATCACCAAGCCCAACCGAACAGTTTACGAATTGCTGTGCAATCCAACCAAGTTTGAACCACTGATGCAAAGCTACGAAACGCAACATATGGAGGAGGAACTACCTCTTCACCTCAAAATATGGGATTTTCTTCTCGTTGCGGTCGGGCTTAGGAGGTAACTTTGCACGACACAAACAATGACAAGGAAGAGCTAGTTTCACATGCGAAAGTAAATGTTCCGGCAGAACAAAGCATTCGCGGTGAACTGTTGCCGTCATCGAGCTCGCTCCGGAACATCCAGGACAACCCCGCCGTCGCCTATCTGGTGAGCCTCGGGTCAAAGCGAAGCAGGCAGACCATGAGCTCATTCCTCAACATTGTCGCCAAGATGATCGGGTTTCAGAACCTTCGTGACTGTGCATGGAGCTCAATGAGGCGGCACCACATATTGGCGGTGCTGGAAATGCTGGGGGATGCAGGGAAGGCTCCGGCAACGATCAACACCTACCTGTCAGCGCTCAAAGGGGTGGCTCTTGAAGCCTGGACGATGAAGCAAATTGATACGGATAGCTTCCAGCACATTAAGCAAGTCCGTTCAGTACGTGGATCTCGACTTCCTAAAGGGCGGGCACTTGAACGCCATGAGATTCGCAGCCTCTTTTTCACATGTGAAAGTGATTCAAGCGCCAAAGGGCTTCGGGATGCGGCCATTCTCGGGGTGCTCCTCGGGTGTGGCTTGCGCCGCTCGGAAATCGTTGCGCTGGACATGGGAAGCATGATCTACAAGGACCGCGCTCTCAAGGTTCTTGGCAAGGGCAACAAAGAGAGAATGGCGTATGTGCCTGGTGGCGCATGGAAAAGACTGGATAAGTGGGTTGAAGAGGTTCGAGGAACGCATGAAGGGCCTTTATTCCCGAGGATCAGGCGGTTTGATGATGTGACTGGAGAGCGGATGTCGGATCAGGCCATCTACCACATCTTGGAGACCAGAAGAGTTGAAGCCGGTCTGGAGATGTTTGCGCCCCATGACCTGCGACGCACCTTTGCCTCCTCGATGCTGGATAACGGTGAGGATATTGTGACCGTGAAGGACGCAATGGGCCACTCAAGCATTGCAACTACCCAGAAATATGACAGACGCGGCGATGAGCGTTTGAAGAGAGCGAGCCAACGCCTCGATATAGCGGATTAACAGCATGAATGATGAAGAACTCGAACTTGCCAGAGCCGAAGCCATGAAAGCCGATAGGTGCTTTTCAAAAGGACGGCTCAGGGACGAATTTAGGATGAAGCCTAAGCCAGGAGTAGAGCCAGTTTCGTTCTACAAAAACGGGTATGGTGGCCAATTTGGAGTGTACCGGATAGCAGATTGCCAACCAATGCGGAGAAGGGGTTGTTCACCGGCATCACAAAAGCAAATAAGGGCGCAATCCATCCTTTCGGTCAAGGCAAGAATGCGTAGCAACCTGGCAAAGGCCTCTGTCATGGCACAAAGGTGGGTCGCTCTGGAACCTCTGGTTCTCGATACCGAGACGACCGGACTTGGTGAAAGAGACCAGGTGATCGAGCTGGCTGTTACTGACATCAGAGGCGCGGTTCTCCTCTGCACCAGATTACGGCCAACCGTGGAAATAGACCCTCAGGCAATGGGTGTTCATGGCATCACCGAGACTGAGCTGTCGAATGAGCCTACGTGGACTCAAGTTGCGCCAGCTCTCGCCCGGCTTTTGTCGGGCCGTCATCTGGTGATATTTAACTCCAGTTTCGACAGTAGGATGTTGAGGCAAACAGCCAGTGCATTTGGAGACCAACTCTCTTGGTGGCAAGAGCAGAACTGTCTGTGCGCGATGAAGCTGGCGGCTGATGCCTTTGGCTCAACCAACCGGCACGGCACAATCTCACTTGCGGATGCCACCTGCGAGGCAGGTGTGAGCTGGAAAGGTCGAGCCCATTCAGCAGCGACCGACGCTATTGCCACCGCCGACTTGGTGACAGAGATAGCCAAAGTCCAACGTGACCTCGTGGTCCAGCTCCAGGAGCTTCAAAGCAAAGGTAATTTGGAATGACAGAACAATCCTACGGCGAAAGTCTCAAATTTTTCTCAGACTGGCAGAAGGACCCCGCGAAACGCACCGGCCTGAATGTGCAACACACGCTAACCAGAGGTGAATATCCTACGGTCAGCATCGAGATTGCGCCGATCAGGGCATCGGGGTCCAGCCCAGACTGGAAAAGCAAGATCACGGTGCAGCTCACTCGCGGCGAACTGACGGCGTTTTGCAGCGTTCTCTTTGGTTTGCGTAGCAAGGCTGAGGGTTCCTATCACGGCGACGCGAAGAATAAGAGCTTTGCGGTTTACAACAACGGCAAGGCCGGTGTTGCGATCATCCTTAGTGAGCGAGGAAACCAGCTCCAGAATTTCATCAATGATGACGACCGAATGGAGCTCGCAGTCTTCGCAGTTCGCCAGCTTTCCAACGCATGGAAAGTTACCCCTTCTGATGCCATCGCGCTGCTACGCCAATCAGCGTGGATGGACCGAAATTTGTCCTAATCGAGCAAATCTAGGCACTCTAAAAGTCGTCCTATAACCACAAAGTTAGACCATCATGCAAAGTGGGGTATAGAGGGTGCCAGCCCCACCCCAGCAGTCCCCCTCAGCCACATTTCTGGCTTGCCCCGCGCTTTTCTTCTTTCTCTCTTTTTCTCTCTTTTTCTCTCTCTTTCTCAATCTAATCTCACACACGAAGGTCAAACAGGGCACCCGCCGACGCGAAGCGGAGGCGTATTCTTGCCCCTCCCCCTCGTTGCATGATGGTCTAAATCTGTCTACTATGTAACCAATGAACTGTTAGAACAAACCCACACATAGGCGGCAGCATGGCTAAAAACTTCATATCAGAACAATTCTCGGCCATGTGCCGCGACTTAACGAACCTGTCCTCTCTTATCAAACGACTACCGCCACGGTACGCAAAAGTTGCGGCCATCCCTCCTACCGGAAAAGGAATGGAGAACGAGCCCGTCAACAAGATTGTCGTAACTGAACAAACTGGGCGCGAAGCTCTTGAGCTGGCAGCGCACAGCTACAGAGATCTTCACATCAACCCAGACTATTCGCAGAAGTCTGCCAGGCGCACCGTGGGGGTACTCTGGTTCTCCCCTTCCAGGATTGGTGTAGCTGACGAAATTGCGGCGACGGTTGAACGCATCAACGCGGCCAAAGCTGGTATCGAGGAGTTCATTATCTCGACGTACCCCACCAGGCAAGAGAGGTTTGAAGCACTTCGAGCGGACTGCCCTGGTGTCATGACTCTCCACCTTTACAGACAAATTCGGTGCTATACCAATGGCGACATCGACTCTATCCGCTTCACCTGGCAACGGAAGGACTCCTTGAAGAAGCCCGTAAAAGAGGAGCTTTTGCAACGCATCAGAGAGGAGCTGGAGCGATCTGGGCCAGACTATCAACTTCCCCTGGAGCAGCTTATCCAGAAGATCGCCAGCACCCCGGAGCCTTATCTCCGGGAGCGAAGGGAAGTAAAGGTTCAACCGGTGGCAAACGTCATGGCCGCAGGGGTACTCAAAACCGTTACCGCGCCAATGCCCCTGATCGTGCTCCAGGATAAGGATGTTCAGCTCAAATTGCTTCGTAACTTTGACGCCTCAGAACAACGCAAAACTCGATCTGATAAAGCGGCATCGGAAATCCTTGGCACCTTCGGTGGAGTCACTATCGAATCCTTCCCTGGATGAATCAGCGTGACCGCGTAACAAGGCTTTTCCGCAGCCGGAAGGGCTTTGTCCCACACAAACAATTCCAATCGACAGCAGCATGATATATAATTATGATAATTACCGTATTATCGTAATTATCGTAATTATCGTAATTATCGTAAACATTACAAATTAAAAGGAACGTTCTCATGGCAAGAAAATTGGTTGAGTTTGACGATGTAGCGGCTGCGGCCCAAAAGCTCAAGGACGCCGGTAAACGCCCAACGGTCATCGCTATCAGAGACATCATTGGCAAGGGGAGCTTTACCACCATTTCAACGTATCTCAAACAGTGGTCAGAGGAACACTCCCTCGATGAAGAGCTGGTAGAGGTAGTCCTTCCAGAATCGGTTATGAGCGATGCTGAGCTCTTCCTACAGAAGATCTATACGGTAGCCAAAGCAAGCGCCGATGAACAGCTTGAGCGCGAGCGTGAACTGCTACGACAGAAAGAAATTGAGTACCAGGAAGATATGCAGCAAGCCGTGGACATGGCAAATGATGCCACCGAACGGGCTGAGCTACTGGAGGAACAACTTGAAGCTCTCACCAACAAAAAATCAGAGCTCGATGCGGCCCTTGGTAAGGCAGAAAACTCGCTATCCCTCAAGTCTGCGGAGCTAGAACGCTCACTGGCTGACATTGATAAGCTGGAAAAGCGGATCGTTGAGTTGGAGGGCAAGCTGGAGGCGAAAGCCGCAGATCTGACCCGAGCACAGGATCACCTGGAGCAAGCTAAAAGCGAAAATCGCTCTTTGAGCCAAAAATTGGCAACTACAGAGGGTGAGTTGGAGGAGCAAAAAGGCAAGAGTATAGAGCAGACAGAAAAGCTCCGGGCCGCTCAGGAACAAAAAACATCGTTGAAAGAGCAGCTCGAAAATGTACAGGCCAAACTGGCCCAATCACAGGACTCCCTTGCCACAGCCAAAGCTCATGGCGAATCCGCTGAACGAGAGTGCCAGCGCCTATCTGGAGAGGTAGAAAAGCTGGACGCCAAATTATCCAGCGCCGAAGCAGAAGCTCGCGCTCTTGTTCAAGACAAAGGCATGATGGCTGGTCAGTTGCAGGAAAAAGACCAGCAGGCCAAGAGCCTCGAACAAAGACTCAATGATGCACTGACCAAAATTTCTGGGTTGGAGCAAGAGCTCGCTAAAGCTGGTAAGGGAGGGAAAAAGAAAGAGGAAAACTGATGGCGCGAAAGGCTAAATATTCAGAAGAGTGGCGACACAGAGCTGCGGCTCTTCAAACCAAGATTGAGGAGGCTATGACACTAGCCACCTCATCTATTGGCGACTATCGCTGGTTACACCGTCTCCATAGTTGGGTTACGGAGGTGGCTCAAGGTAAAGCCCCAGACTGGTGGACAGATCTGGATTGTGAAGTATCCCTCCCCCGAGAAGAAAAGCGGATCAGTACGTTCCTCTCGACACAAAAGAAGCGCATCACTCTCCAGATGTGTTTGTCGTAGGGGGCCTCATGAAACAACTTCCTCCTGACACACCAGAACAATCACTGATCACTCAGTACAAAGGGCCTCGCCTTGTCGTTAAGGCCTACGCTGGAACGGGTAAAACCACGACACTGGTGAAGTACGCCCACAACAACCTCGATTCACGTATCCTCTACTTGGCATACAACAGGGCTATCCGCGACGAGGCAAGAGAAAAGTTTCCTGCAAACGTAGACTGCAAAACGTCCCACCAGCTTGCCTACGCCACTATAGGAAGGGGCTACCAGCACAAACTCTCCGGCAACCTAAGGCTCACCGATATTGCCCAAGCGGTGAATACCAAGAACTGGACGTTTGCCAAAGATATTCTCGATACGCTCAACGCCTTTATGTGTAGTGCAGACATGCGGATTCTTTATACGCATTTTGCTCGCGCCGATACGGGTAAAGTGCTTACGTCCAAACAGGAGAGATACCAAATCCAGGTGGTCGAAGGTGCTGAGCTCATATGGAAACGGATGACAAACGTTCAAGATCCGTTCCCGACCGTACACGATTGCTACCTCAAACAGTATCAGCTCGGGATGCCGAATCTGTCTCGCCGGTACACCACCATTCTTTTTGATGAAGCACAAGACGCTAACCCCGTAACAAGTAGCATCGTCCTACAGCAGAACTGCAAGGTAATCCTGGTTGGAGATCGCCACCAGCAGATCTATAGGTTCAGAGGCGCAAACAACGCCCTTGATAGCAAAGAGCTCATGAACGCCGACCAACTCTATCTCACTCATAGCTTCCGCTTTGGCCCCAACGTTTCGCTGGTGGCAAACGCCCTTCTTGAACTCAAAGGTGAAACACGACCTGTTGTTGGCCGGGGACCAGCAGATCAGGTACTCATGTTTTTACCAGGTGACGTGGGCCACCGCGCAATACTTCACCGAACCGTCATGGGGGTTATAGAGACGGCGCTCTCTGCGACCGAATCCGGAGCGCAGGTATTCTGGGTCGGTGGAATCGACGCTTACCAGATCAATGAGCTCCAGGATTTGTACTGGTTTTCGATGGCAGAGCCAGACCGGGTAAAGAATAAGAAACTGCTTGATGAGTATGAAGACTACTTCGAGTATCAAGAAGTAGCGAAGGCGACCAAAGACCCTGAGATGATGAGGGCTGTCAAGATCATCAACAGCTACGATGAAATCCCTGAACGACTCACCACTCTACGACGCAATACAGTCAAAGAAGAGTTTGGGGCTGACATTACGGTCTCAACAGCTCATCGGTGCAAAGGGTTGGAGTGGGACTTTGTTCAGCTCTATGACGACTTTCCGGATGTCCTGGACCCAGAGCTCGACCCAATGGCCCGTGACGATGAAATAAACCTGCTCTACGTTGCATCCACCAGAGCGATGCGAATCCTTGCGTTGAACAGCGCTGTCGAGATGGTTATCCGCTACATCACCCAAAAACGCATGGTCGAGAAGCAGATGAAGATGGCCGCAGAAGCGACAGAAGTTGAAGAGGACACGACCAAATAGTTTGGTCAATTCTTTCACATGTGAAAGTTGACAAATAAAACGCTCTAAGCGCCCTAAATGGGCGCTTACACCTGCCTAATTTCACGCCTCCCACCTCTACCATATCGAGCATGGGAAAATACGTGCGTGAGACTATGAAAAAATCACCTTTGAATTTACTGCTCCTTGCAGCGCTCACGCTGGGGGCATCACACCAGGCTTGGGCTCAAGATGGCACAAGACCTGGTTTTTATGAGCGAAAGGAAGAGGGTTGGTTCTGGTACAAGGAAGAGCCCAAAGAACCAGAGAAAAAACCCGAAAAGCCCAAACCAAAGCCTGTGGCAGAAGCGAAGCCTACACAGCCTAAGCCTGCTGCTCCGCTTCCGAGCGGCCCAGAAATGTTCTCAGCGGAATGGTTCCGGGAAAACTTACCCAAGTACAAAGACCTTGCTTGGAACAATCCTACCGTTGAAAACGTCAGGACGTTTCTCTACTTGCAACGATTTGCGATAGATCGCTCTGAACAATTTTCCGATGCTACAGAGCTGGCGGTCGTAGGTGATCCTTTCTTGGATGAAATTACTCGACGTCCTGCTGCCACGTTTGCCTCACAACAAGTTGATCGTGACGCTGGTAACGCCAAAAACATGCTACTCAAAAGCGTAGCCGAACGCGTAGGGATATTCTTCTTCTACAAGTCCGACGATGACTACAGTGACTTGCAAGCACCGCTCATCAAGATGTTGGAACAAGGAGAAGGATTCTCGATCATTCCTGTATCTATGGACGGCAAACCACTCCCCAGTGGGCTTTTCCCCCATTACAAAACCGATGAAGGCCATGCCAAACAACTTGGTATCGTAACTTTCCCTGCTGTTTACCTCGCATCTCCAGACGGTCAGTTCGCTCCTATAGGACAAGGGCCAATGTCTCTTCCTGAGCTGAATCACAGGATTTTGGTCGCAGCAAAACGCAATGGTTGGGTCACAGACGAAGAGTTTAACCGTACACGTCCGGTACTCAACCTGGAAAACAACATAGCCGAACGCTTGGCCTCACCAGAGCTGGGCTCTGACCTCAAACAGCTATCTCAAGCGAGCGGTGATAAAGACAACTTTGTGCCACCGGAACAACTCATGAAGTACATCCGGGACAAATTACAGGAGAACTAAGATGGTCACGCACAAGACATTAAAAAGGAGCCTGCTTGCCCTGAGTGTGGCGGCCAGTCTCGTCATGGCACCGACAGGGGCGATAGCCGCTAACGGCCTCCAATCACAGATGGACAAACTCTTCAATGAAATGAGCAACACAACACCACCTGGGGTTTATGAAAGCCAACGACGTGGCGTTTTAGCTGGTGGCCGGTTCACTGCAAAGACACGAATCTTCGACGAGAACCTGGTGAGCTTTGCCCCTCCATCATGGAAAGCTGGTTGCGGTGGTGTAGATCTGTTCGGCGGTTCGCTTTCCTTCATTAACGCGGATCAAATTGTCCAACTCCTTCGGGCTGTAGCAGCCAACGCCAAGGGCTATGCCTTCCAGCTTGCGCTCGATAACGTTTTCCCGGACGGAGCGAAGTGGATAGAGAACTTCCAGAAGAAAGTGCAAGCGCTCAACCAACATCTGGGCAACTCCTGCCAGCTCGCTCAAGGTTTCGTGAACGACCTAACCAGCGGCATGGACCTTAAACACAAAACTGATGCTTCTATAACCGCGACAACTTCCGGCCTGTATGAAGACTTCTTCGGGTCCAAGCAGGAAACCAGCGGCAAGAGTCCTCTGGAAGAACTGAAAGCCAACAAACCTGACGAATACAACAAGATGATTGGCAACATCGTCTGGAAGCAACTCAAGAGCAACAACGCCAACACCTGGTTCCAGTACGGGGATAACACCCTTCTTGAAGCGATCATGTCTTTAACCGGCACAGTCATCATTGGTGATCTGGTAAACGACCCGAACTCAACCGGCACTGGTGCGAAAACAACCCCTCTGACGACCCTACCAGGTAACAAGATCACCTTGTCAGACCTGATTTCAGGCGGTTCTGTTGAGATCTATTCCTGTGATTCTGATACGACCAACTGCCTGAGTGCTGGCTCCAGCAATAAAACTGTCGTGCTCAAAGGTATCAAGAACCAGATCACCGATATGCTGTTAGGAACAAGCTCTACACCTGGTGTGATCTACAAATACGCAACGAACTCTGGAACCTTAACCGACCCAGAAAAGGCCTTTGTTTCTAACCTCCCCGGAGGGATTGGCACCATTGTTCGTAACTTGTCTGTCCTTTCACAGGACGGCGCTAACCTGTTCGCAACAGAGTCATCAGGAGCGATAGCCCTGACCATGATGTATAGCTTCTCGGAAGAGTTCTTCCGCGCAGCTCGCATTGCGATGGCTAACAGCAAATCACCCTACAAGAAAGAGGCACTAGAGCTTCTCGCGCAATCGCAACAGCAAATCCGTGCTGAATACACAATCCTGTCCTCTCAATACGGCGATCTGGCAAGCCAAATTGAGAAATACAACAACCTACTGGACAACATCCGCAAGCAAAAATACATGCTGGCAACTTTGTCCAATCCTCCTAGCACGAACTAAGGAGCTATTGGAATGGGATCTTTTTCAATCCACTCTATCGGTGACTCTGCTTTTCTGGAGCAAATCCTGATTGCAGTATCAATGATCACCGGCACCGGGGATTTCGAGAAGATGGTCAGTATTGGCCTGCTTCTTGGGGTCTTGATGATCTGTATTCAGTCCGTCTTTCAGGGCGCAAAGCAAATCAACCTCCAGCAAGTGCTGGTAGGTTGGATTCTATATGCCTGTTTCTTCGGCCCAACCACAACTGTGACTATCGAGGACGCTTATACAGGGCAGGTTCGAGTCGTCGCCAATGTCCCTATTGGGGTAGGCTTTGCTGGAGGTGTCATATCCAACGTGGGATACACCATCACCAATTTGTTTGAAACTGGATATGGGGTAATCGTACCCAATGTCACGGAAAGCCACTTTTCCGAAACACTGAAACTGTTGAATGACGTCAGACGGCGAGCCTATGACACAGGAGTTTTTACTGCGCTTAACTCAGCAAATGGAGGCGGCTATGTTGACGTGAGGCGTTCCTGGAACAATTACATTCGGGAATGCACGTTAACCAAAGTCGATCTCAACCTAATGTCCCTTGATGAGTTGATGAACCGTTCAACTGACTCAGCTTTGCGATTCAACTCACAGCTCTACGGAACTAGGTTGTATTTGTCTACAGCAAACCCTGACGGCGCTGACTACACATGTACTGACGGATGGGTGGCTATTAGCACTGCAACCGCCAACCTAAGCAGCCCGGTTGTTGTTGATGCTCTTAACAGCCTACTGGGTATTGACACGTCAACTGGAGACAACGCTCTAACGAAGCTGACCGATTCGCTTCAAGCGATGGGTGCCACAACTACGTCATCAATCGACTATCTGAAAGCCGCCGTTCTGGAGCCCCTCTATTATGAAGCCGCAGCAGGACGTTATCAGGACCTCCAGGATTATGGCTCTGCATTGATGGTCAACCAGGCTATTCAGCAACGGAACACACAGTGGGCCGCAGAGCAGTCGATGTTCATGACCGTCGTCCGACCAATGCTGACGTTCTTTGAAGGCTTTATTTATGCTATAACCCCGATCATTGCTTTTATTATCGTGATGGGCAGCTTCGGCCTCCAGTTAGCCGGGAAATATGTACAAACCATCCTCTGGATTCAGCTATGGATGCCAGTCCTCTCAATTATAAACCTGTTTGTTCATACCGCCGCGTCAAATGAGATGTCTAGCCTCAGTGCTGGTGGTCTCAACTCCATGTACGCTCTTTCCTCAACTGGAGATGTTCTGCAACACTGGATTGCAACCGGCGGCATGTTGGCTGCGGCCACTCCGGTGATTTCCCTGTTTATCGTCACAGGTAGCACCTACGCCTTCACCAGCTTGGCATCGAGAATAAGTGGTTCTGACCACGTTGACGAAAAGATGCAAACGCCAGATCTACTCAAGCAAGGTCCGGTTATGCAAAGTCAGCCAGCGTACAATCACAACCAGTTCAGTGGTGCGATTGCAAACGGCGCAGAAAGCATGATCAGTACCTTCTCGCTTGGCTCCACCTTGGCATCAGGCGTGAGCTCCGCACAGGCATTACAAAGTCAGAAATCGGAGGCTTTCCAAAGCACTCTTGGTCGAGGTTTTTCTGATGGAGTAAGTCAGGATCAAGCCTATTCAAGACTCTCCAATGTCGGGCGCAACGTTTCGTCGCAAAACACAGCTCAAAGCCAATTGATCAACCAGCAAGCCAAGAACTTCATGGATAAGTTCCAGGTGGATGATAGCCACTCTGATGCTGTCAAAGGTGCTTTTGCCATGCAGGCTATGGGCACACTCGATGTTGACGAAGCTGCGTCCATGCTTATGCCTATGGTTGGCAAGGCCAGGGCAGCAATGAAGGCCGCTGCTGGTGTGAAATCAAACAGTACAGCCCTAGTTCCTGCTGGTGGTAATGGCGAATCAGGCGGCGGCAGTGATGTCCTGGACATCAAAGCGCAAGCGAAGGGAGCAACAGAGTCATCAACTCAAGACTCTTCAAGCTGGTCAGCGAGTGATGTGTCCCAGTTCATGAAGGGTGTGAGCTATTCGCAAACCGATAGCCAGGCGTTGACAAATCAATTAGCGCAGGGTTTCAGCCGTTCTGGAAGCGAGTCATTCAAGCAAACCTGGGGCGATAGCTTATCCCAGAACCTATCCAAGTCCGCTTCTGAACTGGTGTCTGCATCGGACACCTTCACAACAATGAGTCAGCTCCAAAACCAAATGGGCTCCATGACTAATACCGACTTTAAAACTCTCGGTGGTGCAGTAGCACAAACCCCTGCGGCCATGAACCAACTGAATGACTATTTCCGAAATGCCGCGCCGCAATCGGTTAAAGACGAGGCGGCTTCACTACAGCAAAGATACCAAGCCTACGGAATGTCTCCTCAAGTGGCCCAGGCAGCAGCGCGAATGACAGCAATGACCAACTCCAAAAATTACGAACAGGGTAAGGAGCTTGGCGGGTATCAAGCCGCACTACAGGCGATCAATACCGCGTCCGGTCGCAACGGAGCATTTAGTGGTGATGCTTACGGAAATAACGGCATTGAAGGCCCGAATGTTCAAGGCCTACCAGGTCAGGTTCAAGGGGCTGTAGGCAGTGGACCTAACATCCCAACCGGATTCCGGGAGAATGTGGCTGGGATGGCTGGAACTAATCCGGCATCAGAAGCTGGGCAGTTACCAACGAATAGCCCCCTTGTTCAAAATGAACATGCAGCCGGTACGTCAGCTCTTCATAACCAAGCACAGCAAACAGAGCGAAATGTATCTGCTCCTGAACTGAAAAAAGCCCAAGATAACCTTATGAACTCGCTTCCGGAAATGTCTTGGAGCGCTTCGGCGTGGGGAGCGTGGGACAACTCCAGTGATTGGATGGGCCGCAGAGCTGAACAAGCAGGTGGAGCTCTCATTGCTGGTGGTCAAGCTGGCGCTGATGCGTTCTCAAGAGCGATGGATCAAATGAGAACGATGACACCTGAACAACGCGACCAATTCATCGCGGCCACTCAACGCGGCGACCAGGCCGTGCAAGAGGAGTTTGGCTGGGCCGGTGATGCGATGGTCGGTATGGCTAAACTTGGCCGCAACGTCATGGGAGCTGCTGCAAGCGGCTATGATGCAGCGAAGGAGTGGTTAACTGGTAAATCTGATCTATCGGAAGCCGCTAAAGGGATGAGCATTGAGGAACGCGGCGCGTTCTATGCAGCAGCGCTATCCTCTGCCGCAGAAGCTGGTGGTGGAGCCGCGCAGCAGTTTATGAACCAGTACGGTGATGAGTTCAAAGAAACGATGCAGTCTATCGCTCAAAGCCGTTATGGGCTGACTGAATCCCAAGCCGCTGTTTATGCCGAATCGTTTGACACAAACGAAGGTCGCATGAACCAGGCTGTTCAGAATCTGAAAATGGAGTATGCAGAACGTAACCCGGATGGCTCACCGATGATGCAAGGAGGTCAGCCTGTTCTTTCTCAGCAAAACGAAGAGTTTACGGACAAGCTGGTAAACGTATTGCAGAACTCGACGGAAGCTGGAGACCGTTCAGGTAGCTATTTGACTGCCGTCAGGGGGTACAACATAGCAAATCAAAGGTTCTAAAAGACCAACCAAATAATAAGGGGGCCAGCAGGCCCCCTTATTCGTCTCCAGCTCCAATATGGAAGCGCTGGTCAAAATCATAGGAATCTTGAAACCCACCAGTTTGTTTTTTTCTGCGCCGGGTAGGTGGTGCCTCTTTATATGCTGACCGCGCAACGCGGATAAAGCACGTTAGTCCAAACAGAGCCCCGACAACCAAAGCAACTTGCCACTGGAAGTAAGCGATCCCTCCCCAAAAGATAACAGCAGCCCAAAGGCTTTTGTGAACCAGAAATAGGAAACGAGCACCCCAAACGCCGAAGGGAGCCAGCGCCACACCAAGTCCCCAAGGTGTGTCAGCCATCATGGCTATTCCCAGAAGCACCATTCCCAGCAGAAGAATATTGACCACATGTTTCATATCAACCCCCTTACTCTTTACCTCCAGTTTACCACGGCATCAAAAAATGCAACTGTGAAAGTTTGACTATTTTTTGCTAAACAACCATTCCATTGGCAACTTCTTCGATTAGAATTTGCCCTCAAACTTTCACATGTGAAAGTTTGCCCTTACGGAACAAGGCGTTTATTGACAAAGCATTACATAGTTGAACATGTCAAACAAATCGCATACACTATGGAATAGGCCATTGCTAACGCTTTGGTCCCCATCTGCAACACCGCAGAGTTCTCTTTCTCAAATATCTCTTTCTGTAAACACCATCATCCTTGTGTGGTCGGGATGCGCCTTTGCCTTCCCTGCCCTCCTCAGCTCCTGCTGTATTCGCAATTTCAGCCCTCGCTGTATCCCTAAAATCACTTATACCTAAACGCTATTTAATATCACAAAATACCGCACTCCCCGTGCGCTATTTCCGCCATTCTTTTGGCGCACTTTCCATTACTATCGCAAAAATATCCGTATCCCATTGATTACTAAAAGTATTGTAACTTTGTTCCGTCGGTACAAAGTTAAGTGTATGTTTTTAAAGGTTTTTTATTGTTGACAGCATCATTATTTGGGCTTGTAAAGGCGCAAAATGTGTCAGTTTGTGACAATAGAAGAACTCTAAAAGCGTTCATCGAATAACGCACTTTTTGTATGGCTAACAACGCAGTTTAAAGGGTGGCAAACAATGGATAAATGCCAATTGATAGACATCCCAAGCGACCCAGAGAAGAAACGTGAGTGGATCAAGTACAAACTCAAGATCCAGGGGCTTTCTCTGGCCGCATTGGGCAGAAAACACAAAACATCTCGGCAGGTGGTGTCTACGGCACTCTATAAGCCCAGTCCACGCTGGGAACATGAGATAGCTACAGCTTTGGGTGTGAAGCCGTCTGAGATTTGGCCGGAGCGGTACGACGAAGAACACGAAATACCCCTCAGACATAAGGAGGCAAGCTGATGAAGAACAAAGCCAAGGCGCTAGTTCTGTCTGCGGCTCTCCTTTCATCAACAGCGAATGCTATTGACCTGAGCGGAACCATCTTCGACAAAGCAGCGAAAGCATATAACCTCGACCCTCTTCTAGTGTATTCGGTCGCATTGGCCGAATCTGCATCAGGGAGAGGTAATGGCTCTATAAGTCCTTGGCCTTGGACGCTTCGCGTTCCTGGGCTTCCTTTCTATGCTAAGTCGGAAGATCAGGCAAAGGCTAAGCTCGCTGAGTTTCAGCAGCAGTACGGTCGTGCCATTGATGTCGGGTTTATGCAAGTGAGCATCCGGTGGAATGGTCATAGAGTTTCTTCTCCAGCAGATCTTCTCGACCCAGAGACCAACGTCATGGTTGGGGCAGAGGTGCTATCAGAAGCCATTCAGTCATCTCCAAATGACTTGGAGCTTGGCGTTGGCCGCTATCACGCCTGGGAAGACGAAATCCGAGCCAGAAACTATGGTAGCCGAGTCTTGGCTATCTATCGCAACCTTCGTGATTTGTGAGGGGGGCGGAATGTTGGAACTGGATATTATTGGTGCGTGGGATGCAAGAGCCGTCAACCTCGATCAAGAAGAAGCTGATAGAAACGTCTACGAGTTCGATCTGACATTGTGGAACCTGCTATCCACTCTGGCAAAAGAACGTCCAGATGATGCGGCCTCACAATTTTCTTTGGGCATGGACACCGTTCAAAAGCTGTCACTGGCAACACCTTCCCAATTGGAAGCTCTGGCCTCTGGCGTGTTGATCTCTTTCAAACTCGAAACAGCAGAGCAGAACATCATCACGCGACTCTCTGGCGACTACGACCCTGTAGTTTTTATCAACCATAGTGTTGATGAATTTGATGCTGCCTACTGGTTGCTATTTAACCGCGTCGCATCGAGAGACCCGGAGATGGCAAAGGAAGTTTTCGGGGTTTCGAGAGAGCTTGCGGAGCTGGTGGCTAAGGCAACAGACAGCCAGTTGCGCCACATGTCTGGAACAACGGTTACGCATTTTACGCTTCGTTTTGCTCCGAGCATCATTGAAGAAATTCTCGATGACAGCCGGGAAGAGTTAACACACCCGGTATTGAAAAAACTGCAACAGTCTCTACAGGGACGTGGGAGGTGGAGATGAACATTGGCAACTCTGGTACATTGGGTCGCTGGGTTACAGCTCGACACATGGCCCTTGCTGGGTACATCACAAAAATCATCATGATCGAGACTGGTCTGACCTACAAACAGGTCAGACGGCTTTACCAGGATCTGGAGAGGGACGGATATACTCTGGAACGAAAATCCAGAACTTTCCGGGGTGGTGCGACACTGATTCATAGTCACACATCCAAGATACAGGCCTCTCTTCTAATGCAGCTCTACTTCAACATTGGTGGAGAAGCCGTGTTGCGGTCTGTGAACATCAAAGCCTTGAACAAGGCATTTAGAATGTATCACGCAATCCGCAAAGAAGTGCCCGGAATGAAAGGTGCTCGGTGGGCTCCGTTTGATATTACTGATGCCTGGTGTCTTGCTTCGGAGCTGAGAAGTGGGGACGCAATGCTGGAGGTGTGCGACAACTGCAAGTGTACGTACTTCACCTCTGTTAATCAAAGAACCTGCGTTGAATGTCCGTTCTGCAAAGAACAAGGAAGGCATGGTGGTGGGGAGAAAGAGTGTGCTTGAGTAGACTATGACATTTCGGACCAGAAGATGAGCGCCCAAACTTTGCGGCGCTCATTTTTTTACTTCTTCTGTGGGATACGGTAGCGCTCCAGCTCGACAGCTCCCAACCCCTTGAAAGCATCCGGGCGACGTCCTTGCCCACTCCACGAAACTCCGTCTTTTGAATATTTAGCATTATCAGGTTCTGATCTGCTCGTGAACATTTCGTTGAGCAAGCCGATGTCCACACCGCAGGATTCCATGTCGCTCATTATTCGCTCAGCCTGAGCTCGCTTTTCTTTTTCTTCTTCTTCTCGCTTTTTGTACTCTTCCTCCAGTTCATTGAGAACGCCCTTCATTCTGTCAATGATCTCCCGAACTTCATCTAACGGGAGTCCTCGCAACAGGGTGCGAATGCGGCTTTTACGCTTTAACTCTGCGATTATTAACTCTCTACGTTCAGCCGCTGATAGCGTAGAGAACTCCTCGTGGTCTTTCATGTCATACGGAGCCCATCAGTTTTCCTTTAAGTGAATCACGTTGAGAGTTCAGTTTTGCGTCAGTCTGCACTGGCGAATTTTGATGCTGTGCAGGTTGACTCTCTGAACTCTGTTGCTCAAAAGACCCAATGTTGCCAGAAAATCGAAGAGAATAAAGACCCAATAGAGCAAGGGCGCGGAGCCGATCACTACGCGCCTTATGCTGCATCTGGGACAGTTCACGATAGAGCTCCGGAAAGGCTTGCTCCGATATGTTCAGATTAGATATTTTTCCATCCCATTTGCTACCAGCCACAACGACCTCCTATCTATCAGCCGCAGAACCAGAAGCCCCTGGCATTGGATGCCACGGATTCGTTGGGCAGTACGATCCTGCTCTTAGGGAAAAGCTCCTTGGCCGCATCTTGGTAAGCCTCGGCACCGCCGCCAGCCAGCAGAACTACGTCAGCATCCATCCCGTCCTCACGCATTGACTTCCGCATAGGGATCAAGGCGTTTTGAGCGACTTTGGTTGAGGCTTTCTTGAAGTAGTCTTTGATCGATACCTTTTCACCGTAGAGGAAGATTTCGGCCTTACCGGCACGAATAGCTTTCTCGATCTTTTCGATGCCAGGGGCACCGCCGTGGTCTTCCTGAATTAGCCGGTCCGTTTCCTGTAGCAACACCGACATCGCCTTGAGGCTGGTGCCAGATGAGTGATAGCGGACCTCTCCCTCTTCAAGAGCTACCCAGTCTACAGAAAAGAACCCAGGGTCAATTACAACGGTTTTTCCTCCCTGGATAATCTCCAGGAGGTCTTCATCTTTGGTTGAACTTACAACATCCATGTAAGCACCGGCAGGTTGAGGTACAACCACGACAGACTTAACCGCTACCGATCGTTTTGGCGTGATCTGGTGTTCACCCTCAAGCCGAGATTTCAACGCCTCTCTGCGCTCTACGTCCATGTACTGACTAACAGGCAGGCCAGTCACCAGCACATCGATCTCCTTCTGCTCGGACATCAGGAGTGCAGCGTAGAAAAGAGCCTTGTATGGATTGGTCGAAGGATAGTCGCCGTGAAGCTCACGCTCCCATCCTTGCAATCGGTCAGGCTCGACGCCTGCAACCCATTTCTCTCCATCAATCACAACCTGAATGCAGGTCCCTGCACCGCCAGTTAACTGTTGTGGCATCAGTTCCAATGGACCTGCCCCCACCGGCATGACGACTGTGCGAGCTTCCTCACCTTTATACCCCATTGCCATTTTCAGGTTGGAGTAACCAATATCCAAACCCAGAACAAATTGACTCATGAAATCCTCCAAAGATTGCTTTTAGATTGCTTTTCGATTGCTTGCCGCGTGTTGGATAGAGAATAAGGCTAAAAGCGGGGACAGATGGCCTGTGTAATTGCCCAAAAGGGGCATATAGGTTGCTTTTCGGTGGCTTTTTGATCGTTGAGTAAGGGAACCTATGGGAACGCTGCACGGATAGGCTCAGATAAACAGACCTTACCCTCGCATCGAGAACCGCTTGCCCTCCAGCATCGAGAGACGGTGGTAAAGAGGCATTTGGAATCTTTGATGCCATATCCAATATATCTGGAATCTTTAAATATAGATTCATATGTAAAGAGGCTGTGAAAGAATAAGAGCATCAAGATTCCAGATAGATAGAGGGAAATTTGACAAATTCCAAAGATGGGTTAGCCTAGTGACAGAACTAGATTCCAGTATTGGAATAATCAGCTTTAAATTCCAGATAGATAGTTATGTGGATAGGAATTGGATAGGAATTGGGAGGGTATTGAGGTGAGTCTACCAACAGAGCGATGGCTAGATCTGCTAGATCCGAAGCTCGAAGAAGAACGATCCGAGATAACAGAGGATCTGCTAGAGGCAGAGGGACGAGAGTTTGTTGCAGAGGTACGGAGCAAACTGGATCACGCCTTAGCGGTTCTTGCTGTCGAGGCGCAGCAGGAAGCGGACATGTACTGGAACGCGCACAAATCAGCGCGTGAAGAAGCGTCAGAGGACGAACAAGGGCGTGTCGGTACACGGGTTCGCATTCTAGGCGTATCACTCGTTGCAGAGTGGTATCGCAACAGATTTGTCGAACAAGTTCCCGGACAAAAGAAAAGGGTTCTATCGACACATATCAAGAAGGGTCGCGGTCATGCCTACAGCATGTCGCACTTCAAGAAAGAGCCTGTCTGGGCACAAGAGTTGATCCAGCAAGTTGAAACCAGGTATGCCGTGTTAAGACAACGCGCCACTGCCTTAGCAAAAATTCGCCGGGCGCTAAACGAGTACGAGCGCCAGCTAAACAAGACACATAGCGACGAGGTGTGACAACATGACAGCATCTGTAGCGGCCACTGAATTGGCGAAACTGGGGAAATGTGAAGCGATGATCAAGAAAGTCGCCAGCCATCCTCGCCCTGCCCTGTCAAAGCGCCCACAATCGCCACAGGGGACAGATAGCACCCTTCGGGGTGAGTTCGCTCATTTCCGATATGAAGCGGCAGCCCTGCGTTTTATGAGCGGCACTGCGGGGGCTAAGCGTCGCATCTACCAGCTAGTGTTTTCAGCGACGGTAGCAGCGGGAGCATTGACAATGCTGGCGGCATGGACCACCAGCTAGAAAGTATCGACGGAACAATCATGAGCAAGAGAACCAAAGACAAAGACCTGGAGAAACTCGACGTAATCAAAGACTCACCGCAAATGAGCCTGTTTGAGATCATTGAATCTCCGGCCAAGAAAGACGACTACTCCAACACCATCGAGATCTACGATGCGCTGCCGAAGTACATTTGGGACCAAAAGCGTGAGCATGAAGATTTATCCAACGCTGTAGTGACACGACAATGCACCATCAGAGGCCAGCATTTCACGGTGAAGGTGAAGCCAGCCATCATCGAGAAGGATGACGGAAGAACCGTGCTGATCTACGCGGGACAGCGAGAGGAAATCCTTGAGGATGCTCTACGCAAGCTCGCAGTGAACGGGAAAGGCCATATCATCGAGGGCAAGGCTGGAGTCATGTTCACTCTGTACGAACTCCAGAAAGAGCTCTCGAAGATGGGTCACGGGTACAACCTGAACGAAATCAAGGAAGCAATCCAGGTTTGTCGTGGCGCAACACTCGAATGTATCAGTGATGACGGTGAAGCCTTCATCAGCTCCAGCTTCTTCCCGATGGTGGGACTGACCACCAGAGGTGAGTTTCGCAAGAAAGGCGGGAACGCCAGGTGCTATGTGCAGTTCAACCCGCTGGTAAACGAATCGATCATGAATCTGTCGTTTCGTCAGTACAACTACAAAATCGGAATGCAAATCCGCTCCCCTCTTGCACGGTACATCTACAAGCGAATGAGCCACTACTGGACTCAAGCATCACCAGATTCGCCGTACACGCCATCGCTTATCAGCTTCCTGACCCAGAGCCCTCGTGAATTGAGCCCACGGATGCCGGAGAACGTCAGAGCCATGAAGCTCGCTCTGGAGGCCCTCATCAAACAAGAGGTCATAAGCGACTACGACGCGAACCAGATCAAGGATGGCCGCAGAGTCATCGACGTGCGGTACGTCATAAGGCCTCATGAGAACTTCGTGAAGCAGGTGATGGCGTCCAACAAGCGTAAGCAGCAGACAGAGCTACGGGCCATCAAGCACGGCATGATCGACCACGACATCATTGATGAACCCCAACGTAAGGGGAGATAGCCACCAGAATCTCCCACCCCCCAGGGAAAAGAAAGATAGGCGCGTCAGCGCCTTTTTTTATGCCAGAAGAAAGCGCACAAGGTACGCCCACCAGGCAGGACCGGAAACGGAATGCCTCCGCATATGGGGGAGCTGCACGGATAGAGCGAACGTGACCCCAGATGCAGCGTGGGCTGGGGCTCTATATATGGGATCGCTGCACGGTAGTCGCAAGCTGAGTCTCAGTATCGTGCAAGCGTAAGCCACGACGAAGGATAAGTGCCATGCTGCTCCAGTGGTTCCCGTAGAGTGGTTCCCGTAAGGTATTGATAGTTAAAGGGTGAGGATGTGGGGGACCTGCACGTTATGAGATTTGATATGTGGGTACGTTGCACGAAAGCAGGTCCTGAACCTCTCGATATATGGGAACTCTGCACGATTGACGAAGCAGAACAAAGATTGACAGATCAGGACAAACCTAAAAAAGCAGTCAAAATGACTCTAATAGTCCATAAAGTGATCACGCGCACACAAAAAGAGGCCAAAAGTTATCCACATTTCCTGTGCATAAACGGGGTTTTGGTATATGGGAACGCTGCACGATCATATGTGGGTACGCTGCACGGTGCAAAAAACGACCAAAATTGACATGTGGGTACGTTGCACGTTCAGAAAATTGTATATGGGGCGACTGCACGTATGACCTTAGACATGTGGGAATACTGCACGAACACCAGATCTGATATGTGGGAACGCTGCACGAAAGCTCTGTTTTGTAAGGATTTTGTGGAAAAAAGAGGGGTTCCGTGTGGATAACAGTGGATAAGATCCAAGGGTATGTGGGGACGTTGCACGGCAACCTATGGGAACGCTGCACGGCAACCTATGGGTTTGTTGCACGGAATAAATATGAAAACACCAGTAATATCAATGTGTTGAGTGGTGATTTAGAACGCCTAACCTGTCTTTAACCGTTTTTAATCCTTTATACAAAGATCTAAAGATCTTTATATTTATCCTTTTGATCACTGAACAAAAAATAATCAACACTGTTTTTTTAGAAAAAAGTCTCGTATGCAAGGCCGAACAGGACGAGTATCACCAACAAGATAAGCATCGACAGCACAAAGTAACCAGACTCGTACATCACAGCTTTGATCACAGAAACGACGCTGATCGATCTTCCAGAGATCCTCCCGATGATCCACTGAAACGCAACGAACGAACCAAGCCCACAGATCAGAACCACCGCTACGGAGACAAGTGCATGTTCCCTCAGGACAGACTCACTCAGGAAACCATACTGCATCCCCATCAATACAAGCCTGCCAATGCCAAAACCCAGGCCCAATGCAACAGCTCCACGAACCAGCACGACCTTCAACGACTGGAGCCATGTCAGCTCAAGATCCATCCCCTTACGGGAAGACCGACGCACCAGCACCGTAGATATGCCCAACCCCAAAAACACCAAAAAAACAAAATCCAACATTGCCACCTCTGCACAAATCAATCAGAACCACAGGCCTCTCGGCCAAATGCGCCACCAGGGAGAACCCACTTCTGCCCCTCCGGCACAAAAATCGGGAGCGTGTAATCTTCTCTGGATACCTGCTCCAATGCCTCAACATCACTAATCTGTATCGGCGCAACAGCAGAACCTAAATCTATTACGTCGATTTTTTTTCTTGATACCGTCACACCAAAGGTTTGTTCATACTGAGCAATTTTCCCAGCTCGTTCAGGCCAGTAGTGACGGATCGTGGACCAGATACGCTGTGAGTTGTAGATGCAGGTCATACACGACGACCGGCTCCAGCCAAGGCGATAAGGGACTGGGGCCAGGATGCGGTGACGCTCGATTACTTCCCATACCTCCTCCTCAGTCCAATGAAGAACGGGCCTCCAGGCATCAACTAACCGTGCAGTCTTCCCATATCTTCTGTCACAGGCATGAGCCTCAAGCTGGTTGTACTTGGATCTGTTTGCACTTTCCTCCCGGCGCTCACCAGTGATGAAAAGGATCTTCTTCCCCTTGAAGCGCTCCTGGTTATTAAGAGCTCTGCGGCCAACATCGATCTTCAAGGCTGATGAGCACCACCTTGTTTGGAGTGATGGCGATTGCTGAGGGAAACGAAGGCGCGTACCAGGCTTAGAGCGCTTATGGTCTCTAGGCAGCACCAGAAGCCCCTCAGGCGTCTCTACACGATGGGGGTGGCTATAGGCATTGTCTTTGAGCATTTCGCCCTCAAAGCCGCCCTCAAGCCACGAGAAGTACATTGGGATACCCAGTTCTTCCCCGAGCTGACGACAGTAATCACGCATGAAGGCCCAATCCATCAACGAACTGCCTTCCTGACCATCAACATCATGGTGCCAGAACTCCACCTTTGACTTATCAACACCCATGTCCACCAGCCGCAAGTACGCAGCAATCGAGTCTTTGCCTCCAGACAGGCAAACAATGATGTGATCGTACAAACTCAGGTCCACATCCGGAGCGGAGAAGTACGTTGTTCTATCGTCACAACGCTGACTGGAAGATATGCCGGTAAGAACCGACTCCAGTGATGGCAACACCACCTGGTCATCGAACAAATCTCCTTGGTTTTCTCGTCTCAACATAAGTCGCTCTTTTTTCTTTACTGGGTTGTTTTTATGATTTACAGTATTATAAAATGATACTGTGAAAAGTAAAGTTTTCAGAACGACTAATCACTCAGGAGAACTTGATAAGCACCAGAAAGCAATCTAAAGGTGGTTTTTCGGTGAGGTTAGTTCAGGGGCAACCTGCCGCTGCTGATTGGAAATCATCAAGAAGTGGCTTTTTGGTGGGGTTACGGTTTGAAGGGGTGAGTATGTGGGAACGTTGCACGGTTAAAGGGGGCCGCACATGAAAACGATAAAGCGGTTCATCGTATGGGTGAATTACGGTCTTGAGGGTTGGAGCATTTTCGGATCGAGCGATGACTGGGATGAAGCGGTATCCATCCGTTCGGAAGCGATAGACGAATGCAATATTGACGAGGAAGACATCATCTTGGCAGAAAACAAAAACGAGCTGGTGGTAAAACCTGCGGCCAAGCAAATGACGGAGTGGCACCGGGAACTGGAAGCCGTCCTTATGACCTTGGATGACTGCCAGATGGAATGTGACGGTATGACATGGGCAGTAAGCCACCTACTCAATGAAGCGGGTGTACCTCATGACTGCATGTATGGCTTTGTGCGAAACGAACAGACCAAGGACATCGTGACACCGCATTTCTGGGTTGTCCTGGATGATGGGTGGCTGGTGGATCTGAGGCTACGCATGTGGCTGGGCGATCACGACAACATTCCTCACGGGGTATTCCATCCCGATAACGAGCCAGGACTTTTCTACAAGGGAGACCCGGTTCAAAACCATAAAGGGATGAGACTGGGCAAAGCCGTCCTGGACATCATGACCGACGGAAAACTTTCACATGTGAAAGTTCCTGAACGACAAGACGGAGAGTAATAGCGTGGAATTTGATTACGACAAGTCAGTATCAAACGCACATCTTGAGGCCGCAGGCTGGGGTATGGATGCCTTTAACCACTCCAACCCATTTGAGAGTCATGTCATCTATGTGCGTGACTACCGCAACGATCACATCCGCCTGTTCACCATCAAGCAGGCTGACTTCGACACGATAAAGCTGCCGCTTCACCTTACCTCCGACATGCTGGCTTCGGTGATCGCTGAGTTCGTATCGAAGGCAGCAAAAGGGAAGTTGAATACGAAGGAGTCCGACACGCTGGCTCCTGCCTTGGTTGGCTATGCCAAATCAACAGAAACCTACCGGAGCTGGCGGAGAGTTTCTGGAGCAACAGAGCGATTGCATATGGTCATCAATATCTATGCGGGTTCTGAATTGCTGAGACCTTTCATCGCTCGGGCTCCTGAGACCGTCCTGACGACCCAAGAGCTACTGGTCTTCTCATCACAGGTTAAGAGCATGGATGTATCCAATCATCCAGAGTGGTTTAGGGGCCGGAGGTAGTCATGAAGCCAGTTCTCTGGATATTCGTCCTGATCATCGCCCCTTTCGTCATTGCGAAAGTGGACCAATGGCGCAAACGCGGCATTGGAGACACCTGGGCGTGGTGGAAATCAGAGAACATGCCTTATGAGCTGCGCTCGGCCACTCTGTTTTTGTCCGAACAGGACATATCAACCACACAGCCGGTGCCCATGCACGGCAGGGTTGATCAGGTGTACCAAACCAAGAATGGGGTTCTCATTCCCTTGGACACCAAGCTGCGCCAGGTAAACCACATCTATGAGTCGGACATTATCCAGCTCTCGGTTTACCGGGTAATTCTGTCACACAAGTACAAGGCACCCGTTGCCAAGTACGGCTATGTCCGAACCGTTGTTGAGACAGCGGACGGGGATAGAGTCCGTTACATCAAGACAAACCTTCTCAGCGAAAAAGAAGTGGTCAAGCTGTGGCACCGCTATCAATCCATCCGTTCTGGTCAGGTAAAAACCTCCTGTTCCTGTGGCGGAAAGTTTCACATGTGAAAGTTCTGGATTGAATCAGGGTTGCCCGAATTGGGCAGCTAGGCGGGGTTGCATTTTTGAAAAGTCCTGTACGCTGGTTGGTATAGGAGGTGAATAGTGGCCCAGCTTAAACATAACCGCTTCGTCATGTTGGGGTCCTTGGTAGCGACGGTCGTAGCTGCCGCCAATGGCTTGAGTTTTCTCACCCTTATGGCTGGTGGAATGACCCTTCTCCAGTTCATGGCTTGGAAGCAACAAGATGCTGTCCGGAGCCGGTTTAAAGCTGCGAAGGATGCGTTTGAAGCGTTGAACGTCATTGCGTTCGACAAGCACTGGGTAGGTTCAACCGCGACGGTCGCCAAAGTGTCGAACATGATCACTCCGCCCGAACGACTGGATAAGCCCTGGGCGGTGCAAGTTCTGGCCGTGACCAAAGGTGGGACGTGGTTCGCGGTGGATCTGCAAGTGACCGGCACTGACAAGGTTCAGATGCTTAGCCTCCACCAGCTTAGTGAAAAGGCGGCAAAGACCATGCTGGCCTTCGACCTCGAAGTGTATGAGAAATTTTTCGGAAAACCTGATGTTGCATGAGGACAATGTGATGGAAAAAGTCAAAAGCGTAGATGCCGTGGAGTTCACGGCAGCAGATAAGAAGGCGATGACCCATGCGGCATACGCCCAGTGTTTCTTCATTCTGGCCCAAGTGATGGCATTCCCTTCCCTGGGGGTGGCTGGCGCTATGGTTGCTGCTCTGTGCGGCATGATGCCGTGGTTGACCAAGTTCGCCAAAGAGGCTCCATCGAAAGCCTTTGGCATGGTGATGGCTTCACTCTGCCTTGCTCCTGTGTACGGGAAACTCTGTGAGCTGGTGGTCCACGCGATTCAGGGAGCTTGAGCTTATGGGGGTAGTACGAGTTCCCTACCTCTTGGCTGAGCTGAAAGAACGCGGATGTGCTGATGAATCTGCTCTGGCGCAGGTTATGCAGCCTGGATGCCGAATTGGAGAGGAAGACCTGCGGAAGTTGGCCGCAAATTTAGGGCTTGAAGTGTCCGAGCTGGCACCAGCGCCAGAGAACGCGGCCAACACCCGGTTCAAAGCAAAGCTGAGAGGAGGTTTGGCCTCCTTTCTTTTTGAGTACGACGGCTGTTTCCGACATGCAGAAGGCTCCAGCCATGCAGAAATGTTGGGTATCGAGCAAGAAGACGACATAGGTCTTCCGAGTCGAGCTGCTGACGCCATGCTCCTGGAGAAGACGCTTTACCAGGTAATCGCTCGGGCTAAGTACATGCTCGGCAAAATCGACAGCAAGTTTGTCAGGTCAGAACAAGCAATCGAGTTCCGTGAGCAACTTGCTCCTGGGATCTTCAAACCAGGTTACAGAGGTTTCCGATTCAAGGAGGCTGCCGCTGGTGATTTGCCTACTGTCATGATTGACGGTCGGAAGTTCAACTGCGTTGCCAGCATAGCCAGAGCACATGGACTTGATCCGGTAACGGTGCGTAGGCGCATTGCGGACACCGGGAAGGCCGCAGACAAACTCTCCAATGATGAGTGGAAGCTCATCCTCGCCAAGAAAAAAGGTAAAGGGAAACCCTTCACCTATCTGGACAGGACCTACAGCAACATTGCTCAGTTCTGTCGTGAGCATCAGCTCAACACCAACCTTGTTTACCAGAAAGTCAAAGACCGGGCTGATAGCGCTGATGAAGAGTTCTGGGGACTGATAATCGAAACATGCAAAAGGAAAAACTAATGGCAGAAAACAAAGAGATCCCCTGGGAGAAAGAACTCATTGAGAAGTACATGTTCACCCTGCATAAAGAGCAGGTGAAAGACCGGCGCTGGCGGACCATGTTGCGTGTGCTTCGCGCATCTGGTTTCGTGCTTCTCATGATCGGCTTCATCATTTTGGCATCTAATCCGGGTGGGATGCCGTGGCAAAGCGCCAAGGCAGGAGCCCCTCACACCGCGTATATCAACATCCGTGGTGAAATTGCTGCTGGCACTCTGGCCGATGCTGATCACCTTATCCCGTCCATCCAAGCTGCATTCGACAACCCGAACTCACAAGCTATCGTGCTTCGCATAAACAGCCCTGGCGGTAGCCCGGTTCAAGCAGGACGGATTTATGACGAAGTGAAGGCGCAGCGAGCCCTTCATCCGGAGAAAAAGGTCTACGCCATCATTGATGACATCGGTGCCTCTGGCGGTTACTACATCGCCTCTGCTGCGGATGAAATCTATGCTGACCGCGCCAGCCTTGTCGGTTCTATCGGCGTCATCAGCTCGGGGTTTGGATTCACCGGCTTGATGGACAAGCTCGGCATCGAGCGCCGGGCTATCACTTCCGGAGAGCACAAAGCGCTTCTCGACCCATTCTCCCCTCTTACCTCTGACATGAAGAAATTCTGGGAGGGCGTTCTATCGAAAACCCACCAGCAGTTCATCGAACGAGTGAAGGCTGGGCGGGGTGATCGACTGAAAGACGACCCAGAGGTGTTTTCTGGATTGCTCTGGAACGGGGAGCAGGCCAAAGACATTGGGCTGATTGATGGCCTGGGTAGTTTGAACTCCGTGGCGCGAGACGTCATCCACCAGAGCAACTTGGTGGACTACACACCAACCGAAGACATCATCCGGCGACTGACCCAACGAGCGAAGCTCGAAGCCAGTTCCTTCGTGCAAGAACTCAGCGCTGTGAAAGTTTACTGATAGGAGCAGTTTGATATGACAGAACAAAGTACCAAATCACTACGTCTCGGGGTTGTTGCCGCCATTCTTTTGGGGCTCGTAGGAACCGGGTTCGGGATCTACCAGTTCGTGAAAGAGAAGGATCTGGCGCAAGAGATCGCCAACGTGAAGTCTACGGTCAACCAGGTGAAGGATGCCGAAGGCGTCACCTTCAAAAGCAAGGCAGAGTTTGAAGCTGCTGTGGCCGAAAGCATCAACAAGTTTGTCGCGCAGAAACAACAAGCCGACATCGATCAGAAGTATGCCCAGTTCGAGGCAGCACCTGAGAAGGTCGAAGAAGGCAAACACATCTACGGGGACCTTGGTGCTCGGTTCACGCTGGTGGAGTTCTCCGATATGGAGTGCCCATTCTGCAAGCGATTCCACGACACACCCAAACAAATTGTGGATGCCAGCAAAGGCAATGTGAATTGGCAGTGGAAGCACATGCCTCTCGATTTCCATAACCCGGCAGCTCACAAGGAAGCTCTGGCCGCTGAATGTATTGCTGAGCAGAAGGGCAACCGTGGCTTCTGGGTCTTCGTTAACGACATTTTCCACCATACCCAGGGGAATGGTGGCGGTGTTGCTGACCTGGCCTCTGTTGTCACTGGTGTTGGTGCTGATCTGGATGCGTTCCGGGAGTGCCTCGGCTCAGGAAAGTACGAAGACAAGGTTGAAGCTGACATCCAGAAAGCCAAGAGCTATGGCGTCAACGGGACACCAGCCACTTTTGTAGTGGACAACCATACCGGCAAGAGCCAGCTTCTCGGCGGCGCTCAACCGGCGCAAGCCATCATGGCCGTGATGCGAAAAATGATGATTGAGTCGCAACAAGACGACTCCGCGAACCAATAAAAACTTTCACATGTGAAAGTGGAGTGAGAACTGATGATCAAGATTACAACTAAATTGGGATGCCTTCTGGCGGGGCTGCTTGTCCTGTCGGCTTGCTCAAGCGTCCCTCAGCCAAACAACGAATACGCGAAGGCCTTGGATGATACCAAACAGGTATGCGCTGCCTGTGCCCTGGTTGGTAATGACCTGCTGGTTGCCCTCAACAAGTCATGCGACACCCCAATGACCCCCGAGACTCTTACAAGCGTCATGAACAGTAACCCGATGTTTGCCGCCATGATGGCAATTAACTCCATAGGTGGAACCGACTTCTATCAGGTTTACCGTGATGCGGCCATAGACACCCTGCGGTGCAATGAAATGGACAGTTGGCCTGATCGGACCAAGGTGCGTTTCCAGCAGCCCGACATGCAAAAGGCGCTGGCCTTGAGGGTTTCTGCCAGACAGCAGAAGGCAAATTAACTTTCACATGTGAAAGTCAGGCTCTCCGGGGCCTGATTTCACTATGAGGTGAATCTATGGAGTTACAAGAAGCAAAAGAGGCTCTCGATAGCCTTCATCCACACAAGGCCTCAGCGCCTTTGAGGCTTGTCATCCACCAGCCAGGTGGGATTGGTGGAACCCCTACAGTGGGGGTGAAAGCTATTCACGCAGGCTTTGACTGGGACAGCAACACCATCCTGATCTATCCGGAAGAGCAGCTCACCCGGTTGACGCCGGATGAGGTCGCCGCCATCACGAAGTCAGTATCGAAAGGACAGTCCTGGCATTCATATCAGCAGTTCAAGAAGTATCGGGAGCAGTTGGCCGAAGCCACGGAAGAAATTAATAGGCTCAGGGCTGAGCTGGGCAGGTATCAGAATAACGGGAGGGGGTAATGCTAAAACGCGGAATTATCAATCTCGCTGCTAGTTACATCATTGTTGATGCCCTACTCCGGAATGCAGCAATTTGGATCTTTGGCTTGTCCTTCTCCGTTGGTGGCACTTACGTCACTGGCGAGGCCAGTACATGGGTCGTTTACCTAGCCACTTCTGGTGCCATGACACTCTGTTCTGTCGTAACAGCCTACCTGCTCGTGACCTATCACCGCTGGGGGCTGATGACGGCCAGGGTCTGGTTGCTATTGAGTGCCTGCCTAAACGGCTATGCCGTCTATTTGAGTAGCCACAACATCCAGTTGGTGGTGGCACTGCTTTCCAGCCTGTTTATTGCTTTGTGGATGCTCAAGACCCTTGAGCAACCAGCAGTGAAGGGGACGTACAAGGTAATCGCTGATCTTCACCGTCAGCTATGGGGAATGTTGAAGGGGCAAACACAATGACGACGAATACTCAAAACGCGAACGCCAACCAGGTTCGGTCTTTACGCGACATGCTTGTCCCCGCCCTGTTGTTCTATGTGGTGATGACGGCCATGTTTGTGGGTCTTGACGCATTCATGGATAAACCCACCAGCATGAACCTGCCATTTATGCCGTTCCTTGTCTCGATGGTGAGTTTTACCAGTGACGCACGTCGAGCGTGGGACTGGCGAAACGGGACCAAGGTTGTAGCTGTATTGACTGCGGTAGCCATGCTGTTGGCATTCATCTATCAGCTCGCGGTCGGAGAGATGAATCTCTTAGGGGTTGGTATATACCCGGCCACAGCCATCCTTCTGTTGGCAATCTCCTGGGTGATTCGCGCTATCGGAAAGACAGCACCTTTCCAGTTCCTGGGGAGACACCTGGCGCGGTTTGGTGCATCGAAGTGGGTCCAGCGTACCGCCGCAGTCATTGTGCTCGCGGGAGGCCTTGCCATCACTATCTATGCCTACTGGCTTAACCACGGGAGCTGATGATGATCATTGCAACGAAGAACGGCTTTCTGGTGGCCGCAGAACTAATCAGGGAAGAGGCCGGGTACTGGCTACTACAGCCTCGTGACCAAAAGACGCCGGTCAGGGTGAATAAGCAGGATAACAATAAACGCGCTTTCACGCATATGGGAGACGCCCTTCGCTGGGCCGGTGATCCTGAGCTTGCAAAGCAATTCGATGCCGAGGGGGAAGAACATGCAAATTCGTGACTACATGACAAAGTTGTTTGACGCATTTGGTGATGTGGAGGAAGTCACCCGAGAAATGCTTCTGGAGCAGGCGGAGCTCATTCATACGATCAGCGATAAGTGTCAGAGCACAGGCCTGTTTCTGGATAGTCAGGTTCGTTTCAACCAGTTCGTTCAAGAGATTGAGGCTGACGACAAGGTAGAGGATCGGTTGCTTCATGCTTGGTGCTGGGTAATGGACCGAATAGTGAAGGCTCCAACATCCTTTCACATGGATGGGGCTGTGATTTTGACAATGCCTCTGGTCGCCAGATACCTGCCACCGGTTGAACAGGAGCCGGAAACCATCGTGGTGAATCTCGATGAGGACTACAAGGCTCCTGTAGGCAACCAAACGCTCTGCGAGCTCGTTATGGAACGGAGGCATTGGCCGCAAGGTGCAACCTGTGCGACCCAAGAAGCGGACGGGGGAGTCCTCTACTGGGACGCCCCGGTTGATGTGGTAGAGGAAGGCAGAAAGGTCGCCGGTAAGCACGGCATGATGGCCGAGATCGGATTGAAACATCAGGTTGATGCCTGGTATGCAGATATGGACGAAACACGGCTCGCAACCGATTGGAACACCGCCGTCATTACGCCTCACTGCTTGCTGCTTTCCTATCTGGATGTGCTTCAAAAGAACAAAGTTCCCTTTGATGAAGGTGTGCAGCTCGCTGCCGAATGGGTGAAGCAACTTGGCGGGGAATTTCGTGAAGACACTGAGGAAGCGCCGGAAGCTGAGGCTTCAGTGCTTTCCCTGGGGAGAGCCACGGCTCATTGCTTTAAACCCTATCCGGACACAAAAAATTTCTATTACGAGGCCTAAGCCTCACCCAAACAGGAGGATCAACATGCGATACCAGGTATTTAAAACGAAGGAAGGGGGCCAGCCGGTGTTTACGGCACCGTGGTACTGGTTGGCCTCTGCCATTGCTCACTGGTCATCTCTTAACTGGGATGCCTGTCGAATCGTAGACAGCAAGGTGGATGAAACAAGGCTCTGTTGGGCCAAGGCTCTACCGGCTGGGAAAAAAAAGTAATTTGGATGGAGTGATTATGAGGTTAGGTTTTGTGAAAAATACGGGGGTTTCAGCGTTCCTGGTAGCCATGCTGGTGGTGGCCCCTCAGGTATGGGCAGAAACCTTTACTGCGAAGGTTGTGGGGGTGTCTGACGGTGATACGGTCAAGGTCCTGACTGAACAAAGCTGTGACTCCGGGAAAGATTGCCGGAGCGGCAAAATCCAGTACCGGGTAAGGCTGGCGGAAATCGACACCCCAGAGAAGAAACAACCCTACGGCTCAAAGGCGAAACAGGCGTTGTCCGATCTGGTGTTTGGTCGAATGATTAAAGTCGAGCAAATCGACAAAGACCGTTATGGCCGTCTGGTCGCCAACCTTTATGTCGATGGCAAATGGGTCAATGCCGAAATGGTCCGTTCTGGGAGTGCGTGGGTGTACCGGCAGTACGCCAAAACACCGGAGCTGTTCAAGCTGGAGGCCGAAGCCAAAGCCGATAAGCGAGGTCTCTGGGCATTACCGGAATCGGAGAGAACTCCCCCTTGGGAGTGGCGAAGAAAGCACTAACCACACCCCAGAGTATGCAGGTGTAAACAGTAACCAAGAAAACAAACAGGAATAACGATGAACAAAAGTGAACTGATTATGAAAGTGGCCGAAGACGCTGACATTAGCAAAGCAAAGGCCGAAGCTGCGGTAAATGCGCTGATCAACTCAGTGACAGAGGAGCTTAAAGCGGGTGGGACAGTAGCGCTCACTGGGTTTGGTACTTTCCACGTTAAGGAACGCGCAGCGCGAACCGGGCGGAATCCCCAGACTGGAGAGAACATCCAGATCGCGGCGGCCAACATTCCTGGGTTCAAAGCTGGTAAGGGGTTGAAAGACTCCGTGAACTAGATCTTAATCATGTGACACATGAATAAGGTTTACATAAGGCTCCTTCGTGGGAGCCTTATTCATATCAGACATGAATAAGGGGAAGGGATGAGATTGTCGTCAACTCAAAAAGACGTTTTGTTCATTCTATACGCAATTGAGGCCGGTGGAAAAGCCGAGCCTGTACCAGGTGTAAAAATACTGGAGATGATCAATTCAGCTCGCCAGAGCGGTATTCATGGAACGAACTTCCGAACGTCATGCCACACGCTGGTGGAGAACGGCCTGTTGAACAAGTACCGGAATGCTTCTCTAAAGCTGGCCTTTAGGCTGACCGACGATGGCAGGGAACGTGCAGGAGAGATATACCGAAAACGGCTGGAAGAAGAGCAAGAGAAGTAATACGCCCCATAACGGGGCGTATCGAGTTAAACGGCAAAGCCGTAGTGGGTGCCGTCCGGAAGTTCAACATCGAGGCGTAGCTTGCCACCGGAGGCCTCAACGTACCGCTTAATGGACGACAGCTTGAGATCTCGTCCAGGTTTTTCCATCTCGGAGACTGTCGGCTGTCTCACACCCAGAGATGCAGCAATTTCCCCCTGGGTAAGGTTCATGCGATCACGAAGCTCTGCCAAGTGGATGTTCAGTAACATCTCAGTGGCCGCTTTCTGTGCTTTGGCAACAACCTCAGGCTTTTCTGTTGCCAGCATTTGGTCAAGAGTTCTTGCCATAACGTCACTCCTTCTTCAATTTATCCAAGTGCGCCGCAAACTCACGGTCTGCAATTGGGATCATTACTTCATAAAACCTTTTCTCGTCCCCGGTCTTGTTACCGGCGCAGAGAAGAATCCCCTTACGCTTTGGATCGAACGCAAAGAACGCTCTGATAGGATCTCCTTTGCTTTGGACCCGAAGCTCTTTCATGTTGCTGTAGGATGAACCGTTAACAGTATCCGCGTATGGCCTCGACAGCATGGGGCCTCTATCTCGCAGCACCATCATCGAAGCCAGCACGTTTGCTCTATCGGTATCATCCAGAGCATCGAACCACTCATCAAAGGTGTCGGTTGTCTCGATGACCCACATGATTTCTCCTTACTTAATATAGGTGCAATCCTATATAGATTCAAACCTATAATCAAGAAAAATCGGCGGCGATGGGGGCCGAAATGTCAGTAAGTAGTCATGTGACTAAAATAGGGGGTAGAATAAGCCTCGATATAGTCATGTGACTAAAAGGTGTCCTGAATGAACAACCTACCCCTACTGCTCGATGCAAGAGAAGCCATTGACTACTACCACCAGCATCCAGGCATGACTGATGCAGAAAAGGCCTATGTGGTCGCGTTCCTAAGCGGAGAGGGGCGTTCAAACAGTCAGATCAGAGAGGATCTGGGTATTGAGAAGGTCTATACGGTTACACACCTGAAACGCGCCGGTACGCTATCGGAGGAAGAGCTAACACTCTGGCTCAGAAATCCACGCAAGATCACCCTGGGGCATGTGAGGGCCGTGGCTAAGTTACCTTTCAGCAAGAGAGAAAAGCTCCTGAGGGATCTCCTGCATACCAGGACACCGGTTCATAAATTTGAGGCGATAGCGAAGGGCAAAGAAGTGGACAGGGATGCAGACATTAAGCGCCTGGAGACCCTGATGAGCGATGCTACGGGTAGGCCTATCAAAGTTCGCTATAACCCCGCGAAGCGCTCCGGGGAACTGACGCTGGGATTCTTCACGCTCGATGACCTGGATGACGTGTGCAAGGCTTTGGGGTTTGATCCAAGCGAGCAGATGTAAACCAGAAAACTTTCACATGTGAAAGTCTTGCAAGGTGTCTTTTTATTGTTTACAGTATCATAAAATGAATCTGTAAAGGTGCGCGATGAATGTGCTTCCAACGAAAAGCTGGCCTTGGGCGTTATAACTCAACCAGACCTGAGTGGCTGGCGGCGTACCGAAACGCAAGATGTATGAGAAGCTCAGGTAAAGAACCTGATGCTTCTCTTTCCGGGATAGCTTGGAAGGCGCAACTCATTGTTGCCCATGAAAGAGGCAGAATTGACAGCCTGGCTGTCCCTTTGGATGCCAGATTGATAGCAAAGAACCTCATCGACGAGATCCTTGCTGAGGAGAACTGATGGACGAAAAAATTACCTACGAAGAAATGCTTGAACAACTCGACCAGAAAGGCATCCGCGTCACCAACGGGGCGAGACGGCTTTATGTCGCGTTGAACAACGGAGTCAAAGCTGAGGTGCTGGGTAACTGCGGTCCCGCCACAATCAGCTTGGTTGACGGGATGATTGTTGTGGAAGAGCAGACTCTCCACTAAGGGCAGCAGCATGGGCAAAAAAGTACACATCATTTGTGGAAAGTGCGGCAGTGACGAGATGAACTTTGTCATCAATGAACACTGTCCAGACGATCCCCAGAATGTTGCCAGTATGTCCTGCTCAAATTGTTGCGAACTGACAGGCATAGCCGAGTGGTCGGAATTTAATGGACGTGAGCTGAAAGGTGAAGCCGTCGCCCTATCAACACCGGCAAACGTGAATGCTCTTCTAGGATTGCTTCGCCAGGCGATGGACAGCGTTGAGTATCGCCTCTATGGCGGGGACATGTCATTGAGCGGTAATGATGCTGCCGAACTCATAGACCTCCAGGAGCGAGCTGAGAAGGTCTTGTCTGTTCTTCGGAGTGATCAGCATGAGTGATTTATACGAACCGCTTGAGTTTGTGTTCTGCGGCTTTAGGAAAGGGGACGCTGGGCTATTTATCTCGGTAGCCACTTTGCGCGATGGTGTTTTAGGCCGTGAGATGTATTTCTCAAAGGGAAAAAGCAAAAGGCGCTGGGTTGTCGGTGGCATTTACTCAGGGGCCTCGTTTTCGGACAACGGAGCAAAAGGTCTGGATGATGCTCATTACGTTAAAGCATGGGAAGTGCAAGGCGACAAGATAGAGTGGCAAGCAAAAAGCGAGCAAGCCGAAGCCTTGGCGCGAAGCGAGAAACTTGAAGCCGACGATAGGAAGCGCAATGAACTCGAAGAGCTGATGCTACCCATCAGGAAGCAATATGGGGCATTAACAAAGCGACGTGATAGGGCAGGGGCCGCAGCTCTTGAAGAAGCTGTCCTGAGAGCGCTGAGAGCGCCCATCAGGAAGGCTGAGGAGAAATAACCGTGGAGCCAGTCTTAGCTAAAGCATTCGCCGGTTTTAAAGTCGTAGCTGTAAGTGCCCATCAGATTGGCTTTTCGGCTTTTCTTGCCATTGGTGTTTGCTGGCGCTTTAGGGGTCGCAAGTACGCCATAGAACAGGATACCAACAAGTGCCGCTTGCCACGCGAAAACAGCAACCAGAATCCAAAAAGCAGCAGCCAGAACCGGCAGTTTGTGCAGAAGGTTGAGCACCGACTTGGCCCAAATCACTGCCGGGATAGCCAGCACTGCGTAACCCCAGTTGGTGGCCTCAAGCATAGCCAGGCCAAGAATAACAACAGCCATCAGCGCGATATTCAGTACATGTTTCATGGTCATCTCTCCTTTTCAACTTACACTTTTATCCTATCACAGCATTAAAAAATGCAACTGTGAAAGGGCATTTTTCATTCAAAAAGAGGTGACACTTTGAGTGCAATTATCAGCAAGTGCGGCATGTACAGATACCGTCTGGAAAGGGATGTGCAACCCGAAGGCCTTGTGTTCGGTTATTTTGGTGTAAACGGCTCTACGGCCACGGCCACCGAGGACGATCACACGGTCAGAAAGTGGATAGGGTTTACCAAGGTCAACGGAGGGAGGCGATTCATAGTCGGTAATGCTTTTGCTTTTCGGGCGACCGACGTTCGAGAGCTGGCTACGGCGGTTGATCCTGTCGGGCCTGAAAATGAAATCCACTTGGAAAGGATTATTCGGGATGCTGATGTCTTGGTGCCCTGCTGGGGGAGCCGAACTAAGCTGTCTAAGTCTTTGCATGTTCATTTGGACAGGCTTTTAGAGCAGCTCGTTGCATCTGGGAAGCCGGTATTGGCATTTGGCGTGACTGGTTCGGGGGACCCGAAGCACCCACTAATGCTTGGATATTCGACAAAACTTGTGCCCTGGGGAGGAAAATAATTATGTCGATGCTTGAAGCACGTTACTTCGTGGCAAAGATAAGCGATGCACAGGCCGTGCTCTGCGATGAGGAGCTGGCGACACTGGAAAGGCTGATCCGGAAGGTTGATGATGGCCGCAGAGCAAATGGCAAGAGCTCGCTTACTTGCGTTGTTGTCGAAGAAGATTGGCCGAACTGGCAGCAAACGGTTGACTCTGTACTTTCACTTGCTGACGGGAAAGACAACGATTGGACCAATGCCACACCAGAACAAATCAAGGCCTTTTGGGTCGATGACTCAGTTTGGAAAACTCTGGATGGCCGGGATAAATGGATTGAAGATCTCGACCTGCTGGTGGACGGTTCCCCGGTGGCTTCTGAGTGGGAACCTTTTGGCTTGGAATCAGGGCAGTCTGTCGTCATACGAGGCGGATGGATAGAAGGGAATGCCTTGAGTGATGATGGCGTACCGCTAGTGCAGGCATTCGTCGCTTGGAAACAGGGCCAAGACAACCACTAAAGGAAAATTACTTCGGAAGGGCGGCTATGGCCGCTTTCTTTTTAATATTTACAGCATCACATAATGATACTATGATGTTGTTAATTTACTTGGGGAGGCGCTTATGCTCACTGCTAAATGTATAGGGTGCGGATGCACCGATGATCACGCTTGTGTTGAAAAGGCACTGTTGCAAAGTTAGCGATGAGGCAGCCTTTTGTCTTATTCAAAGGCCTTACATTTCAAAAACTCTGCTTACCAGGCGCATTTCGCCCAGGGGATCACCATAATAAAATGCTGAGGCCTGGCCTTTGCGTAGTGCACGCATCACCTCAATACCTTTGATGGTGGCGTAAGCCGTCTTCATGGATTTAAATCCCAGCGTGGCGCCGATTATCCGTTTCAGTTTGCCATGATCGCATTCAATCACGTTGTTCCGGTACTTAATCTGTCGGTGTTCAACGTCAGACGGGCACCGGCCTTCGCGTTTGAGCAGAGCAAGCGCGCGACCATAGGCGGGCGCTTTATCCGTGTTGATGAATCGCGGGATCTGCCACTTCTTCACGTTGTTGAGGATTTTACCCAGAAACCGGTATGCAGCTTTGCTGTTACGACGGGAGGAGAGATAAAAATCGACAGTGCGGCCCCGGCTGTCGACGGCCCGGTACAGATACGCCCAGCGGCCATTGACCTTCACGTAGGTTTCATCCATGTGCCACGGGCAAAGATCGGAAGGGTTACGCCAGTACCAGCGCAGCCGTTTTTCCATTTCAGGCGCATAACGCTGAACCCAGCGGTAAATCGTGGAGTGATCGACATTCACTCCGCGTTCAGCCAGCATCTCCTGCAGCTCACGGTAACTGATGCCGTATTTGCAGTACCAGCGTACGGCCCACAGAATGATGTCACGCTGAAAATGCCGGCCTTTGAATGGGTTCATGTGCAGCTCCATCAGCAAAAGGGGATGATAAGTTTATCACCACCGACTATTTGCAACAGTGCCAACGCCGGGTTATTCTTATTTGTCGCTTCTTTACTCGCCTTTATCGGCCTTCACTCAAGGATGTATTGTGGTTATGCGTTATATTCGCCTGTGTATTATCTCCCTGTTAGCCACCCTGCCGCTGGCGGTACACGCCAGCCCGCAGCCGCTTGAGCAAATTAAACAAAGCGAAAGCCAGCTGTCGGGCCGCGTAGGCATGATAGAAATGGATCTGGCCAGCGGCCGCACGCTGACCGCCTGGCGCGCCGATGAACGCTTTCCCATGATGAGCACCTTTAAAGTAGTGCTCTGCGGCGCAGTGCTGGCGCGGGTGGATGCCGGTGACGAACAGCTGGAGCGAAAGATCCACTATCGCCAGCAGGATCTGGTGGACTACTCGCCGGTCAGCGAAAAACACCTTGCCGACGGCATGACGGTCGGCGAACTCTGCGCCGCCGCCATTACCATGAGCGATAACAGCGCCGCCAATCTGCTGCTGGCCACCGTCGGCGGCCCCGCAGGATTGACTGCCTTTTTGCGCCAGATCGGCGACAACGTCACCCGCCTTGACCGCTGGGAAACGGAACTGAATGAGGCGCTTCCCGGCGACGCCCGCGACACCACTACCCCGGCCAGCATGGCCGCGACCCTGCGCAAGCTGCTGACCAGCCAGCGTCTGAGCGCCCGTTCGCAACGGCAGCTGCTGCAGTGGATGGTGGACGATCGGGTCGCCGGACCGTTGATCCGCTCCGTGCTGCCGGCGGGCTGGTTTATCGCCGATAAGACCGGAGCTAGCGAGCGGGGTGCGCGCGGGATTGTCGCCCTGCTTGGCCCGAATAACAAAGCAGAGCGCATTGTGGTGATTTATCTGCGGGATACGCCGGCGAGCATGGCCGAGCGAAATCAGCAAATCGCCGGGATCGGCGCGGCGCTGATCGAGCACTGGCAACGCTAACCCGGCGGTGGCCGCGCGCGTTATCCGGCCCGCAGCACCTCGCAGGCGTGCCGGGCGATATGACTGGCGGCGGCATCGGAAAGATGCCGGTCGGTAATGATGGTGGTGAACCGGGTCAAAGGTAACGCCATAAACGTGGCCACCTGATTGTATTTCGAACTGTCGCACAGCAGGATGCTTCTCGCGCTGACCTGGCTGACGGTCTCCTTGACGGTAACCTTGTTCTCATCAGGGGTGAATATCCCGCGACTGTCCCAGCCGCTGGCGGAGATAAAGGCCGTATCGATAGCCAGGTGGCGTAACGTACGCGCCGCCGATTCGCCCACGCAGGAGCGGTTCTCCCGGCACAGAGTGCCGCCGGTGTGGATCACGCCGCACTGGCTGGCATCGATCAGCAGCTGGGTTATCTCAAAATCATTGGTGACCACCTGGAGATCGTTCCGGTCGAGGATCGCCCGCGCCAGCGCCAGGGTGGTAGTCCCGGCATCCAGATAGATGCAACTGTTTTTAGCGATATGACTCGCCGCCAGCGCGCCGATCGCCTGTTTCTCCTCACTCTGCAGCGTGCTTTTCACCAGATGACTGGGTTCCGCGGCCAGCCGGCTGACGGCGCGTACGCCGCCCGAGACGCTGACCAGCAGCCCCTGCTCCTCCAGTTTACTGACGTCCCGACGGATGGTCATATGGGACACGCCGAGGATCTCCGTCAGCTCGTTAATGCTTACCGCCCCACGCTGCTCCACCAGGGCTAAAATACGCTGATGTCGTTCTATTGGAATCACCGCTCTCCCCTTACCATTTTTTCACACCAGGCGTCACCACCCAGGCTACGGCCCTGGCGACACCCGGTGTTGTTATCGCGCTTTGCCGCTGTTTTTTACGCTATTTTAGGGCAAGAATCGCCGCTGTGCAGCCTCTTTGGGGGAACCGCAGAATTCGGAAAAAATCGTACGCTAAGCTAACGGTGTTCTCGTGACAGCTCTTTGACTAGGCTTTCTAAGGCCATTCTGATAGCCCTGACTTCCTGAAAAGCCATGGCTAAAATTTGTGCGGCTAAAAGGGATAACCGATGGTAAAGTAAGTTATCCCTGTCGAGATACTGAAAAGCGTTATCCTCGTTTTTCCCAAAACTGTTTTGCCAGTTCGCTCAGAGCGCTAGTTAACTGAGCGACAGATTTCGCACTTTGCAAATTATTCTGCCCGGTCTGTACATTGGTATCAGCAGCATCGCGTATATTGATAATACTGCGGTTTATGTCTTCACTTACTGCTCCCTGCTGCTCGACCGCAGTCGCTATTTGCGCGTTCATGTCGGTAATTTCGTTAACGCGTTGGCCAATTCCATCAAGAGCTGTAGCTGCTTCCTCTGCGTGAGCTACACTCGTGTGCGCTTGCCGACTACTTTGCTCCATGACTGTAACAGCGGATTGCGCTCGCTCTTGTAGAGCGCTGATCATGCTTTGAATATCCGTTGTCGATTGCTGTGTGCGAGCAGCAAGACTGCGAACCTCATCGGCGACAACAGCAAAACCACGCCCCTGCTCACCAGCACGCGCGGCCTCAATTGCTGCGTTGAGTGCCAACAAATTCGTTTGCTCGGCGATCCCTCGTATAACGTCAAGAACTTTTGATATCTCGTTACTTTGACCTTCAAGCTCATGAATAACCTGAGTGGCTTGCCTAATTTCACCTTCAAGGGCAGTGATTGACTGGCTTGTGTGGGCTACCAGACGCTGGCCAGATGCCGTCTCAGTGTCTGCTCTTCCGGCCGCATCTGCAGCATGCTGTGCATTGCTCGCAACCTCTTGAATGCTTGCCACCATTTGGTTTACTGCCGTTGCTATTTGATCTGTCTCTGCCTGCTGCTCAACTGTAAGTACATTGCTTGACTCAATATCCTTTAGTAGGCCTCGGGTGTGTTCGCTAAGCCGATTTGATGCATCACCTATGCGACCTACTATGGCGCCTGTTTCAGCTTGCATCATTCGTAAAGCAAACTCTATTTGGCCAAACTCATCGGTGCGCCCAGTGTAGAGGGATTGACTTAATGGGTTATTGGAAATATTCCTGGCTCTTTCAACCAGTCTTCCAAGAGGAGAGAGAATAGCCAAAACACTAACAGAGCTTAAGCTTCCTGACATTAAAGTGGCTAACAATAAGCTGCTTATTGATGTATCAGTAAGCATGCCGGCAGCCATTGCGCTTGATATAATACTACCCCATATGAGCAAGAGTATTTTCACGGAAAAGCTAGCAGCCAATTTCGGCCTCGCGGCCTTCCCGCTTCTCAATTGAGGGCACTGTTGCAAATAGTCGGTGGTGATAAACTTATCATCCCCTTTTGCTGATGGAGCTGCACATGAACCCATTCAAAGGCCGGCATTTTCAGCGTGACATCATTCTGTGGGCCGTACGCTGGTACTGCAAATACGGCATCAGTTACCGTGAGCTGCAGGAGATGCTGGCTGAACGCGGAGTGAATGTCGATCACTCCACGATTTACCGCTGGGTTCAGCGTTATGCGCCTGAAATGGAAAAACGGCTGCGCTGGTACTGGCGTAACCCTTCCGATCTTTGCCCGTGGCACATGGATGAAACCTACGTGAAGGTCAATGGCCGCTGGGCGTATCTGTACCGGGCCGTCGACAGCCGGGGCCGCACTGTCGATTTTTATCTCTCCTCCCGTCGTAACAGCAAAGCTGCATACCGGTTTCTGGGTAAAATCCTCAACAACGTGAAGAAGTGGCAGATCCCGCGATTCATCAACACGGATAAAGCGCCCGCCTATGGTCGCGCGCTTGCTCTGCTCAAACGCGAAGGCCGGTGCCCGTCTGACGTTGAACACCGACAGATTAAGTACCGGAACAACGTGATTGAATGCGATCATGGCAAACTGAAACGGATAATCGGCGCCACGCTGGGATTTAAATCCATGAAGACGGCTTACGCCACCATCAAAGGTATTGAGGTGATGCGTGCACTACGCAAAGGCCAGGCCTCAGCATTTTATTATGGTGATCCCCTGGGCGAAATGCGCCTGGTAAGCAGAGTTTTTGAAATGTAAGGCCTTTGAATAAGACAAAAGGCTGCCTCATCGCTAACTTTGCAACAGTGCCGCGCGACGAGCAGCAGCACCAGGAGCAGAAGCACGTCGAGAAAAAGCAACAGCAGATCGAGCAGCGCCCACGGCGGGCCGCTCGCATCGGATAAGTCGAAAAATCCGGCTAAAGTGGCCGAGCTGCACATCAGGCCGCGCGGTTTTCCTCCCTGATCGCCGGCGCGGTTTCTTCCTCCCTGAACCGCATGCAGACTTGCCGCCTCGGACACCCCGAGGCGGTTTTTTTTCGCCTCGCTCGAGCATCGCCGCATCCGACGATGCCGAGACGACCAGGCCGCGCACGTCGAGCTGCAGCATCGCCATTGCCGACGATGGCACCAGGTCGCCGGCGGTGGCCACCGACCTCGAGCTCGCATCGCCACATCCGACGATGCGCGCCGGCGTCGACCATCGCCAGGTCTGACGATGGCGGCCGCCCTGCCCTGGATCTCGCATCGCCATTTCTGGCGATGAGATCCACGGAGCGGCCATTTAGACCCGCCAATAACGACCCGGCCAAGATAAATCGCATGACGGCCTTTTTGGCCGGGGGTAGCATGACCGGACACTTTGCGTATGCCCAAAGGAGCCCGCAAGTATGCGCAGGACGAAGCCAGTAGCCGCGCCGATGGTGGCGCGGGTCTATCTGCGCGTCAGCACCGACGCGCAGGACTTGGAACGCCAAGAGGCGATCACTACGGCCGCGAAGGCCGCCGGCTACTACGTCGCCGGCATCTACCGTGAGAAGGCATCCGGCGCACGCGCCGACCGGCCTGAGCTGCTGCGCATGATCGGCGACCTACAGCCCGGCGAGGTGGTCATTGCCGAGAAGATCGACCGCATCAGCCGCCTACCTTTGCCCGAGGCCGAGCGCCTGGTGGCCTCGATACAGGCCAAAGGCGCACGCCTGGCCGTCCCTGGCGTGGTCGATCTATCCGACCTGGCGGCCGAGGCCCAGGGCGTCGCCAAGATCGTGCTGGAAGCCGTGCAGATCATGCTTTTTCGCCTGGCCTTGCAGATGGCCCGCGACGACTACGAGGACAGGCGCGAACGCCAGCGCCAAGGCATTGAGTTGGCCCGCCAGGCCGGGCGGTACAAGGGCCGCCGTGCTGATCCGAAGCGCCGCGCCCAAGTTGTCGCGCTGCGCAAGTCCGGCTACAGCATCAACAAGACCGCCGAGCTGGCCGGGTACAGTGCGGCCCAGGTGAAACGGATATGGGCCGAGGTCAGCCAGGCCGAAGCGAAGCAGCACGGCGCGTTCGTGGAGGACGCATTGACGGAAGCCGATGCCCTGGCCGCTGTCGGCCAGGATGAGCGCCAGGAGGAAAGGGCATGAAGAAGCCGAACCAAGACGACGAGCCGTTTTTCATCACCGAGGAGATTGCGGCCGAAATGATCGCCGGCGGCTATGAGTTCGAGCTGCCGCCCATTCCTTGCACCATCCGCCTACGCGACGTGCTGGAGCGCATGACCGATGCTGAGCTAGCATTGCAGCCGGGCGAGATCGCCGACCAGGAGCGTGAACGCTGCCGGCGCAAGCCGTGTTCAACCTCATGATCTGGTCATGGTATTTTTCATGGCACTGAGCCTGATAGTTCTTGCAAATTGTTGTCACTAAAGGGTTTTGTGTGCTTGTTTACAATCGAGTGGGAGTGACGGGCACTGGCTGGCAATGTCTAGCAACGGCAGGCATTTCGGCTGAGGGTAAAAGAACTTTCCGCTAAGCGATAGACTGTATGTAAACACAGTATTGCAAGGACGCGGAACATGCCTCATGTGGCGGCCAGGACGGCCAGCCGGGATCGGGATACTGGTCGTTACCAGAGCCACCGACCCGAGCAAACCCTTCTCTATCAGATCGTTGACGAGTATTACCCGGCATTCGCTGCGCTTATGGCAGAGCAGGGAAAGGAATTGCCGGGCTATGTGCAACGGGAATTTGAAGAATTTCTCCAAAGCCCGCGACGCAGCGCCGGCAGGCAGAGCAAGTAGAGGGCAGCGCCTGCAATCCATGCCCACCCGTTCCACGTTGTTATAGAAGCCGCATAGATCGCCGTGAAGAGGAGGGGTCCGACGATCGAGGTCAGGCTGGTGAGCGCCGCCAGTGAGCCTTGCAGCTGCCCCTGACGTTCCTCATCCACCTGCCTGGACAACATTGCTTGCAGCGCCGGCATTCCGATGCCACCCGAAGCAAGCAGGACCATGATCGGGAACGCCATCCATCCCCGTGTCGCGAAGGCAAGCAGGATGTAGCCTGTGCCGTCGGCAATCATTCCGAGCATGAGTGCCCGCCTTTCGCCGAGCCGGGCGGCTACAGGGCCGGTGATCATTGCCTGGGCGAGTGAATGCAGAATGCCAAATGCGGCAAGCGAAATGCCGATCGTGGTCGCGTCCCAGTGAAAGCGATCCTCGCCGAAAATGACCCAAAGCGCGGCCGGCACCTGTCCGACAAGTTGCATGATGAAGAAGACCGCCATCAGGGCGGCGACGACGGTCATGCCCCGGGCCCACCGGAACGAAGCGAGCGGGTTGAGAGCCTCCCGGCGTAACGGCCGGCGTTCGCCTTTGTGCGACTCCGGCAAAAGGAAACAGCCCGTCAGGAAATTGAGGCCGTTCAAGGCTGCCGCGGCGAAGAACGGAGCGTGGGGGGAGAAACCGCCCATCAGCCCACCGAGCACAGGTCCCGCGACCATCCCGAACCCGAAACAGGCGCTCATGAAGCCGAAGTGCCGCGCGCGCTCATCGCCATCAGTGATATCGGCAATATAAGCGCCGGCTACCGCCCCAGTCGCCCCGGTGATGCCGGCCACGATCCGCCCGATATAGAGAACCCAAAGGAAAGGCGCCGTCGCCATGATGGCGTAGTCGACAGCAGCGCCGGCCAGCGAGACGAGCAAGACCGGCCGCCGCCCGAAACGATCCGACAGCGCGCCCAGCACAGGTGCGCAGGCAAATTGCATCAACGCATACAGCGCCAGCAGAATGCCATAGTGGGCGGTGACGTCGTTCGAGTGAACCAGATCGCGCAGGAGGCCCGGCAGCACCGGCATAATCAGGCCGATGCCGACAGCGTCGAGCGCGACAGTGCTCAGAATTACGATCAGGGGTCTGTTGGGTTTCACGTCTGGCCTCCGGACCAGCCTCCGCTGGTCCGATTGAACGCGCGGATTCTTTATCACTGATAAGTTGGTGGACATATTATGTTTATCAGTGATAAAGTGTCAAGCATGACAAAGTTGCAGCCGAATACAGTGATCCGTGCCGCCCTGGACCTGTTGAACGAGGTCGGCGTAGACGGTCTGACGACACGCAAACTGGCGGAACGGTTGGGGGTTCAGCAGCCGGCGCTTTACTGGCACTTCAGGAACAAGCGGGCGCTGCTCGACGCACTGGCCGAAGCCATGCTGGCGGAGAATCATACGCATTCGGTGCCGAGAGCCGACGACGACTGGCGCTCATTTCTGATCGGGAATGCCCGCAGCTTCAGGCAGGCGCTGCTCGCCTACCGCGATGGCGCGCGCATCCATGCCGGCACGCGACCGGGCGCACCGCAGATGGAAACGGCCGACGCGCAGCTTCGCTTCCTCTGCGAGGCGGGTTTTTCGGCCGGGGACGCCGTCAATGCGCTGATGACAATCAGCTACTTCACTGTTGGGGCCGTGCTTGAGGAGCAGGCCGGCGACAGCGATGCCGGCGAGCGCGGCGGCACCGTTGAACAGGCTCCGCTCTCGCCGCTGTTGCGGGCCGCGATAGACGCCTTCGACGAAGCCGGTCCGGACGCAGCGTTCGAGCAGGGACTCGCGGTGATTGTCGATGGATTGGCGAAAAGGAGGCTCGTTGTCAGGAACGTTGAAGGACCGAGAAAGGGTGACGATTGATCAGGACCGCTGCCGGAGCGCAACCCACTCACTACAGCAGAGCCATGTAGACAACATCCCCTCCCCCTTTCCACCGCGTCAGACGCCCGTAGCAGCCCGCTACGGGCTTTTTCATGCCCTGCCCTAGCGTCCAAGCCTCACGGCCGCGCTCGGCCTCTCTGGCGGCCTTCTGGCGCTCCTGCTGCGGCGTCCGCTCGTGGGCCGTGGCGCGGGTCCGCGCGCCGGCCTCGTGCGCCTGGCGCTCGCGGGCGAGGTCCAGGGCGGCCGTCTTCACGTTCTGCCTTGCGCAGATGAGATAGATCTAGCGTGGACTCAAGGCTCTCGCGAATGGCTCGCGTTGGAAACTTTCATTGACACTTGAGGGGCACCGCAGGGAAATTCTCGTCCTTGCGAGAACCGGCTATGTCGTGCTGCGCATCGAGCCTGCGCCCTTGGCTTGTCTCGCCCCTCTCCGCGTCGCTACGGGGCTTCCAGGGGTCGTTTGCGGGAAGGGGCGGAATCCTACGCTAAGGCTTTGGCCAGCGATATTCTCCGGTGAGATTGATGTGTTCCCAGGGGATAGGAGAAGTCGCTTGATATCTAGTATGACGTCTGTCGCACCTGCTTGATCGCGGCCGCGATAGCTAGATCGCGTTGCTCCTCTTCTCCATCCGCGTTCCAAGCTGCGGAAAGGCACCCATAAGCGTACGCCTGGTCGAGCAGGCGACGCGGATCGACGTCCAGCGCACGAGAGAATGCGTCCGCCATCTGTGCAATGCGTCTAGGATCGAGACAAAGGTCGTCTCTGTCAGCCGGATCGTAGAACATATTGGCGGCGCCAAAGCCCACTTCACCGACCAGACCGACGGGATCTATCACCAGCCAGCCGCGACTGGAGAACATGATGTTTTCATGATGCAGATCGCCATGTAGCCCACGCAGTTCCGAGGCATTGCTCATCATTTGATCGGCTATAATCGCCGCGTGGACGTAGTCAGTTTGACAACCTGCGTTTTGATCATCGCGCGCCCGCTGAAACAAAGCTGCAAAGCGATCCCGGATCGGGAGAAGGGCAGAAGGCAGGGGTTCCTCAGATGCGGCATACAGCTTCGCCATTAGTTCCGCTGCAATTTCGGTCGCCTGGTAGTCGCCGTGCTCGGCAACGATGTGAGAGAGCATTCGCTCCCCGGCATATTCGAGCAACATCAGATTGTTCTCACGACCGAGCAACCGGACTGCTCCCCTCCCATTGCGCCATACCAGATAGTCGGCCCCGCGCAGTTCATCAGCAATGTCTTCTATAGGTTTCAATCCCTTGACGATTGCAGGAGTCCCGTCTGGCAATGAAACTTTCCAAACGAGGCTGGAAAAGGTGTCCGCAATGAGAACAGGTTGCGAAACGTGCCAATGAGCAGGAAAAACAGGCGGCATGAACATCAACCCCAAGTCAGAGGGTCCAATCGCAGATAGAAGGCAAGGCGTTCGCGGTCGGGGGCTTCGATCCCCAATACATTGAATAGGACAGCGAAGGCGCGCTCTGCTTCATCTGGCGCTGCCCAGTTCTCTTCGGCGTTAGCAATCATGAGTGCCAAATCGGCATAGCGATCTGCTGTTCCGAGCCGCCCAAGGTCGATCAGACCCGTGCATTGAAGAGTTTTAGGGTCCACCATGAAGTTCGGCATGCAGGGATCACCATGGCAAACAACCATATCGGTGCGCTCTTGGTCGAGCCGCACCGGTAGCTCTCGTTCGACACGAGCCAAAAGATCGAGCTGCGGCGTACTCTTGTCCTCGTCCGGTAAGAAGTCGGGATTGACGGCATTGCGGGACACCACATCAACGGCGCGTCCGAACATTCGCGACAGCCTGCGCTCAAACGGACATTGATCAACCGATAGGCTGTGAACAGCGCCAAGTTGCTGCCCCATTGACGGCCACGCTTTGAGCAAATCCGCTCCAGACAGATCAGCCGCCGGTACTCCCGGAATTGCCGTTATCACCAAGCATGCACCCTCCTGTTCCTCCTGCCAGTTGATGACCTCGGGGCAAGCCACACCTCGACCTTTGAGCCAAATGAGGCGGTCACGCTCTCCAGCGAGCTCACCGCGGCGGGAAGCAGGTGCGATTTTCGCGAAGGCATGCCCGTCACCACGTCGAAAAACAAAATCACCAGATTCTCCGCCTCTGACAGGCAACCAGTCAGAATGCGATTCACCAAAAAAAATATTAGTTCGATTCAATGGAGGTTCCTTCAGTTTTCTGATGAAGCGCGAATATAGAGAAATATCCCGAATGTGCAGTTAACGAATTCTTGCGGTTTCTTTCAGCGCCGCCAATACCGCCAGCCCGTCGCGCAAGGGGCGCGGCTCGTGTGTGCGGATGAAGTCAGCTCCACCTGCGGCGGCGGCAAGCTCTGCAGCGAGTGTCGCGGCCCCGACATCCCCCGGACCACGGCCTGTGAGCGCGCGCAGAAAGGATTTGCGCGAAACAGACAGAAGCACCGGCAAATCGAAGCGCAGCCGCAATTCATCGAACCGCGCCAGCACCGAGAGCGAGGTTTCGGGAGCAGCCCCCAGAAAAAACCCCATGCCGGGATCAAGGACAAGGCGGTTGCGTTTGATACCGGCACCCGTCAGCGCCGCGATGCGCGCGTCAAAGAACGCCGCAATGTGATCCATGATGTCGCCAGCGGGTGCCTCGCGCCGATCTGCCTGCCCGTCTTGCACCGAATGCATAACGACGAGTTTGGCAGATGATTTCGCCAATTGCGGATAGAACGCAGCGTCTGGAAAACCGCGAATATCATTGAGATAGGCCACACCACGCGACAAGGCATAGGCTTGCGTCGCGGGTTGATAACTGTCGAGCGAGACGGGAATGCCATCTGCCTTGAGCGCGTCCAGCACCGGCGCGATACGCGCGATTTCTGTGTCGGACGAAACAGGCGCGGCGTCGGGATTGCTGGATGCCGGACCGAGGTCGATCACATCTGCCCCCTCGGCCATCAGCTTACGCGCCTGCGCAATGGCTGCGTCTGGCGCCAGATACCGGCCTCCATCGGAGAAACTGTCCGAGGTTATGTTGACGATGCCGAAAATGATGAGCGATTTATTCATGGGGGCTTCTATAATAATAATAATCGAGCATGAGTCTCATACGGATGCTCGGGTCGAAAGGGAATCCCCAGGCGAGTAACCTGTTTGCGGTGATCCATTAGCTGCAGGAGCAGAATAGCATACATCTGGAAGCAAAGCCAGGAAAGCGGCCTATGGAGCTGTGCGGCAGCGCTCAGTAGGCAATTTTTCAAAATATTGTTAAGCCTTTTCTGAGCATGGTATTTTTCATGGTATTACCAATTAGCAGGAAAATAAGCCATTGAATATAAAAGATAAAAATGTCTTGTTTACAATAGAGTGGGATAAATGGACGCTAAAGAACTGAACCACATGATAGCTGAGGCCTACAGCCGGGATTTGCAAAAGCCTGAGCTGGTATCGTTCAAAGAGGTGAGTCGCTGGGGGCGTAAGTACGGTTTCCCCGTCGTATGCACTCTGGCCGATGAAAGTGAAGAAAAGCAGATCCACTGGGCTGCCAGTTTGCTCATTCAAGTAGCCGGTACTTGGCCGCGAGAAGATATGCCGGAATTGCTCACACCGGAACGGGGCTCCGCGCTGTTCAACGATGCGATGCAGTTATTGGCGAATGGGCTTGGAGCAGCAAATCAATTGCGCTGACAGCACAAACCTTGTCAATAAGCGGCCTTCATGGCCGTTTTTTTGTTTAAAGTTTGTTTTAACAGAACCATAATTAGATATTGCAGTATCATTTTATGATCGCTACAATCTTTCACATGTGAAAGTTTGGGGGTGGTCTTGATCACCTGCGAGAAACCAAAATAGAGGTGGGTATGGCAAAAGTAATCAGCTTCGCCAACCAGAAAGGCGGAGTGGGTAAGAGTACCCTCTGTATCCAGCAGGCCTTTTATCTGGCGTTACAGAAGAAAAAGAAAGTGCTGGTCTTGGATATGGATGGTCAGGGGAACACGTCCTCTCGACTGGCCCCCAGACGAGAGCTTGAGGATGGTGACTACGAGCCCATCCTCACAGGAACCAAAACCGCAGAGCTGTTCGCTTACGAGCTGGACGGCATTGAGGTCATGCACTGCCCTTGCGGTGCAGACCTCATTCATACGCCGAAAAACGACCCGGATCTGTTTGAGATGGAGGCTGTGCCTCTTGACCAGGCCATGAATCCGGCTCGCCATTTGGCTGAGCTGTTTGAGAACTACGACTACGTGCTGATTGATTGTCCGCCTAGCCTCGGCAGAAAGCTGGTGGCAGCGTTGGTGATGTCTACCCATGTGGCATGTCCAGTAAAGCTCTCTGGCTTCGCTGTGGACGGCGTAGAAGGTCTCCTGAACACGATTATTGGTGTGCGCGAGGCGTACAACCAAGATTTGGAGATCCTGGGCATCGTGATCAACGACATGGACCGCTCTGTCAATCACGACAAAGCCCTCAAGTCGCTGGAGAACACAGTTCCGGATCTGTTGTTTGAGAACAAAATTATGCACCGGCCTCCGCTCGATACGGCGACGACTGATGGCATCCCTGTCTGGGAGCTTCGCTATGGACATGTCGCGGCCAAAGAAGTTGAGGCGGTGTTGGAAGAACTATTAGAGAAGGTGGGCTAAGCGATGGCATTGAACAATTTAAAAGGCCTGTCCGAACTTGCTAAAGCCGCCAAAGGCAAGAAAGGCAAAGAGGTTCTTACCGTACCTGTTGACGACGTTGTATCCAAGGTCCAGGTTCGTAAGCGCTTCCGTAACATTGAAGAGCTGGCGGCAACCTTGCTGACCGAAGGGCAGCAGTCTCCGATCATCGTGTTCCCGAAGAACGAAGAAGGCAAGTTCGTCATCCAAAAAGGGGAGCGGCGTTGGAGAGCGTGTAAACACGCTGGTATCGAGACCATTGACTTGGTGGTGAATGATAAGGTCCAGAACAACTTGGACGAGACTGCTGGTGAGCTGATCGAAAACATCCAGCGGGATGACTTGACTCCGGTAGAGATTGCCGAGGCGTTAAACCTGTTTATTGAAGAAGGTTGGAAGCAAAAGGATATTGCTGATCGGCTCGGTAAGAATATCACTTTCGTATCTACGCATCTGTCGTTGCTCAAGCTACCTGACTGTGTGCGTGAGTTATACGATAATGAAGTATGTTCTGATACAGAGACCTTGAATAACCTTCGTCTCTTGTTCGATCTGAATGAAGAAAGATGTCGCGCCGTCTGCGCGGTGGCTATGTCTGACGGGATTACTCGTAAACAAAGCCGTGAGCTGCTGAATGATGCCAAACGTATCAAAGACGAAATGGAAAAAGGCCCACTGACTGGCTCCCACCAGAATGATGAGCTTGGCGCTGGCAACACCGACGAGCAATCCCTCAACTCGGGTGGGGATGGTACGTCGGAACAAACCGGGAATGACGACCTGAACCTTGCCCAGGAGGAACTGGAAGGGGGTAAAAATTCCAATGGTCAGGACGATGATGACGAAGACCCTTTGCGTGATGAAGAGGGTGAGCACAAAGATCCTGTCAAGCAGCCAGATAACAGCGGCAAGGACAAAGATGAAGAAGGCGGTGATGCTCTTCCTCCTCTGCCGAAGGACAAGGAATGGAAGAACGTCCGGGCTGACAGTTTGATTTTTGCTGTCAACGTTAACCTGGATGGCGAGACCAAACGTGGAGTCATCATGACCGACCGTGTTGCTCTGGTTCCGTCTACTGTCTGGGTTAAAACGCTCGATGGCGAAGGCAAGGAAAAGCATGTTCATGTGCCTGTGTCAGACATTGAACTCCTGAGTGTCGAAGGCTAATAAAGGAGGCCCAGCCAGAGAGGTTGGGCCTGTCAAGAACAGGTGAATATGAAGATCTCACAGGACATGAAAAGAAAATTTGCTTTGGTGAATGCCCTGTCTAAAACGGAGAAGCCAAGTCTCCAAGACCTTCACAAGGCAACAAATATTCCTGAATCAACGATCAAGAGACAGTTGTCTGCCCTGCGTGATGAGTTCGGAATGAATATCTTGTTCGTCAGGGAGTCTACCGGCGAACGAGGTGCCACCGGCTACTACATGCTGACAGACTGGGGGATCTTAGACAGGTCTTCGTTCTTGAACCGGTACGGAAAACTGTAAGGTGCCATAGAGCAGCGCATTGAATGCAAAACCCGCCAATCGGCGGGTTTTTTTATGCTGCCACGGTAGCGGCGGTTGCTGGAGGTTTTTCGGCGTAGTAGGCGATGTTCTTGGTTCGTCTGCTAAGGGTGTCTATGCCGACGATACTCAGCGTTTTGGGAGTGGTATTGCGGGACTCGAAATAATGGAATAGCTGGATCATGCAGCACTTCACCATCAACGGATCGATGTCTTCCAGGTAGATTGAGGCTTCTCTCAATGCTTCGGGACCGTGGTTCTCGATCAGGTTTTCCATCCAGTGAATGGCGTTGATGCCAGAACCACAGCAGGGCTCATAAAAGTCTGCCGAAGACTGTGAGCCAACAATGAGTGACATCAAGCGGCCAATCTCTGGAGGAGTGGGGAAGTAATTGGTGCCCTTCTTGTGGAAGCCAGACATGCTTAGGACGTAACCCAAAACATCGCTGGTGGGGTCGCGCTTAATGGCGGCAGACAGGACGTGAGAGAGCTCGAAGGCGACCGGCTGAAGTTCTTCCGGGATCTCCTCCTTGGCTGGGTATAGGCCAGTCTGCAAGTATGCCCACTGGTCAATAAAGGCCTCAACAAACCGAGATGTGCCCATTCTGTATCGGGACTGCTCGATGAGAGATAAAGCCTTGGATGTAAGTTGCTGTGTTTCTGGTGACATAAGCGCTCCAGTTTGTTCTGACGAAACATTCAAGAGGTAGAAACGAAGAACCCCGCCGAAGCGAGGTTCTTTGCTTTCCTGCCTGATCGCCTTAATGCCGAAGCAAAGACGTCTTGATAAAGTCGGGGCAACCGGACATTTCCCGGTCGATGAAGTCCTGACGTTTCGCCAGCGGCCATTTCATGAACGCCGCGAGCGGGATGCGCTTATTCGTGTTAGTATTGCCTTGCAGCATAACAAAGCTCCTTAATTGCTTGATTGTGTTGTAAGGGCTGCAACGAAGGTCGAAGAGCGATGCGGCCCTTATTTATGATTATTACAGCATCATAAAATAATATCAAGGGACAATAAAACGATACCAAGAAACAAAACTTTCACATGTGAAAGTCTCCCCGCTGTCCACCTCGCACACTCCAAACGCCCAAATAACTTGTCTATCTGCCCAAAATGGGCGCGTAAGCGTCCGATAGAAAGTAATTGTTAGTGAGATATTGACTACACGGAATATGGCTATATCATAGAATCATAAAATGATACTGTAAAAGTGATATGTATGCCAAAGCAAGCAAATCATCTCCGTTTGAAGAAACCTTGCGCCAACTGTCCATTCCGGAAGGAGGGCGCTATCGAGCTGGTCCCTGGGCGATTAGAAGGCATCATCAACGACATCGTTGAAAACGACATGACGACGTTTCATTGCCACAAGACCGTGCATTCAAAGTCAGGTGGTGAATGGGATGAAGAGGGTAACTATGCACCTTCGGGACAAGAGTCGATGTGTGCCGGTGCTGCGGCTTACTTGATGAAAATAGGCAGGCCGACAGTGGCTATGCGAATTGCCTTTGCGTTTGGTGATGCAAAGGTGTCCGACTGGGACGAAGCTCAAGAGCTGGTTGTCGAGCCTTTGGTACAAGGGGACCGAAATGAGTAAGCGATATGCGGTAGTGCCGCATCCGAAACTGAAACGAGAGTACAAAGGTCGGCTGGTCAGAACTACTCGGGTACTAAAAAACGGCTGGGGGGTGATCCCTCTAGGGGCTGTGGCAACGGTCACGCATCAGTCTCCCAAGGGATCAGAACTGACCTTTGAACCATGCGACTGCTGCGGCCTGAAAGCCATTATCAGTCATGTAAGCATGGACTCCATTGAATTTATCGAACCGATTACTGAGGAAGAAGATGGACGAGAACAAGCTCAACATTGAAACGGTCGATGGGCACAACGAGCTGGTAGTCAGCTTTTTGTCCAGAATGGTAAGCCTGAGTGACGAGGAAAAGCAGACAGTATTGTCCTGCCTTCCGGGCACCGGCAAACAAACAATCACCCAGCTCTATGAGGCGCTGCGTTCTCAAGGGCACCAGGATCTTGCAGAGAAGGTCGAACCATACCTCCAGCAGGGGGTGTTTGGGCCGATCTTCGATAACGCCAAGTCCAAGGTGTTCGTTCGGGACGAAGCGCCTTTTTTCCTCATGGATGAAAATCCTTTGAACTGGGATGACGCTAAAGCATTCAATCGCCTACGTATGAGTACGACCTGTGTTCTTGGCCGTGGCGGCTGGACTATCGGTGAGCGCTTTGATGACCGCTTTGATACCGAGGTGGGCGGAACACAGCTTATCGTCACCCAGTCACTCAACGAAAAAGGTGAGATTGAAGGAGGACTTCCTACCTCGATGTCGCTGAATGACTTTGCTGAGTTCCCTAAACAGCCAAGGCCTCCTCAAATAGTCGATTACCAGGAAGACAAGCGATACACGCTTGAGGAAGCGGAAGCTATCCCTGAGCTCGCACCAGTGGTTCAGCGTCTGAAAGAGCGCATCGAAGAGTATGAGGAGAGAAGAGCCCATGATTGACATGACATGCCGCCTCTGTGCTGGTTCCGGTGTTTATGACTTTTCCCCTTCCAAAGAAACCTGCGGTATGTGCCAAGGGCATGGGAAATTTGCTGACGCCAAAGCAATGCTGGTGGCTGCCATCGAGCTGGCAAAGAAGCAACGCGAGCCGGTCATTGAAGTGGTAATGGGGTTGGTGCTCCAGGGTGTGGATGTTAGAGGGAAGGAGCCTGGAGAGCGGTTCAAGGCTGCTCAGGCCTTTAACGCCCCAGGGCACAACCTATTACGATACGGGTGGGATGCTTGGGAGCTCTATGCCCTCCATGAGGGTGTAAGTCCAGAACTTGCATCGCTTGGCCGAAGTGTGATGCGCGAGTGGCATAGCCATTCATGGGGCCGGTTCAGTGGAGAGGTAGGCTTTAACGCCGCCGAGATCATGATCAAACAGGCCAAAGACAACCCAGAAAAAGCAGAAGAGCGCTGGGCGTTCCTGCTTAGTGAAGAATGGATGGTGGAGTAATTGTCGTGACAGAACAAACCAATAAGAAATTGATGCTGGATGAGTCTCCAGATATGCCCCTGCAATTCAAGTGGAGAAAGTTTGGTGGTGCGATTTTTACTGCCACGCAAACAATGGAGCACGTCAAGGAAGGACGTAAGCTCGGGCCGACTCCAGCAGGGATGCTACCTCAAGAAGTGTGGCTGAACCGCCTGATCGCTATGGAAGAAACCCTGCCACGAGGGAAGTTTTTTGACAGATTCCGCCGCCGCGACAAAAACGAGCAGTATGACTTGGCCGCCGATCATCTCCGTCTTGTCGGACAGAAAAAGCGATAGGGGGATAGATGAAAGCCCAGGCATACCCACCATCAGTCATTCGTAAAGGCGCTGTGTTGTACGCAGCCCTTTATTACATCTCTGATGATGATAAAGCAAAGGTCGAGGTTACAGAGTGGATAGTTCGCTCTATTCAGAAACGACGCAACTCAACCAGCGATCAACGCTATGTCAATCTTGCCCAAAAGTTAGATGGGATTACGTGGGGGAAAAGGTCACGGAAGAATGGGGACTTTGGTTGGTTGCCATCTATACCGAGCTGGTGTTTGAAGCAGTTCCGGGAAGGTGGCGAATTGCCTTTTGGCGTTTATACGACGCGACTGGCCGCTCTCAAGTTTGCGAAAGTCAGCTTGCAGGAAGAGGTCCAATATTGCGAGGCCGAGCTGAAAAAGCCTCAGACAGAAGAGGATACTCAGGAACTCCAAGAGGAGCTGGCGGAGAACCAGAGACTTCTGAAAGCTGCTGGAGCAATGGTGAAGCGCGAGCAAAACAAGAAGAAAAGAGGTTGACCAATGTTACCGATCGTCTCCCCCTCCGTAGTAACCAAACAACTTGCGTTCAATCGAGTAGGCGATAAACGCAAGGTTAGGGTTTCGTCCAACTTTTTGGATGTTATGGGGTTCAAGCCAGGTATGGGCATCGCCGTTGAGCCAGGGGAGGGGATGGGCGGTTTTTCGGTGATCCCAGCGACCGATGAACTACAGACACACCAGGTTTATCAGCGCCGGTATCAACCAAAGAGTCGCTCCAACAACCCGCTGGAAACCGTTATTGAGTTTTCTGGACAAGGGCTCATAGATAAGTGCTTCCCTCGCTATACAGAGCGTTTCCACGTCGAAATGCGAAAAGGCCGAGTAGTCTTCACTCCTGTCGCAAACAGAGCCTTTGCCATTGCGGATCGGTTCAGAAAAACCAGCCCTTTCCGTGCCTTTGTGGCATTGACTGGCGGGGTAGACATTCATGTTATGGAAGCGCTTGGCTGGAAGGCTGAGATTGTTTTGGAGCATCGTCCAGTTGAAGCCAGAGACAGAGCATCCGGGCGGAACCTGAGTGAAGTACATGCGCTCAATACGCTGGTGAACAGCTCCCCGCGTATCCTGCTGAATGAAGACATTCATCACCTGGAGCTGGATCGCCTTGGAGCCTTGCTGGCGGAGTGCCCACCAATTGGTTTGGCCCATTACTCGTTGGGGTGTGATGACCACTCAAACGCCAAAAGTCCAAGGGACAAAGAGCGTTCTCTTGAGGATCTCTCCACCATGCTCGACATGGTTTACCCGGCACTAAAACAGATCGAGGTCGTGAACCCTGCCGTCGTGCTGGTGGAAAACGTCCCGAACTTCAAAGCATCCGGAGCCGGGGCGATGATGGGAACGACACTGCGGCGGATGGGGTACTTCCTCACTGAGATGGTCTTGAACGGTCTGGATTTCGGCGCTTACCAGGGGCGAGAACGCTATTACATGGTGGCGTCGGTCTTCCCTGGGTTCGTTCCACCGAAACCTGAGCAGAGAGCTGGTGGACGATTGTGGCCGGTGATCGAGAAGCACCTCGGGGATTGTGCTGACGTCACAGTGTTGAAGTCAATTCAGGCCAGAGAGTCAACTTCTCGCAGGATGCCTGCGTTCTTGACGAGAGAAAGCACCAGTTGCCCGACCATCCTCAAGTCTCAGGATCGTGGGGTAAAGGATGCAGTGTACATCCAAGACGGTGGCCGCATTTACAAGCCATCGGTCGATCTGGTTCAGGAGTTGATGTCGATACCTGATAGCTTTGATGTTTCGTGGATGGCAAAAGAACAAGCGACAGAAACGCTTGGGCAGAGTGTGGATTACAGATTGCATTCAGCGGTCATGGCCGCAGTTCGGGATCACCTGAATGTGAATTGCGGTCGCCATACCGTGGTGCAGCACGGTATCAGAAGTAAGGAAGGTAGATAATGGCAGTCATTTACTACGGCGAGGGAACCCATGACGCCGGTTTCGTCGGGTTCCGTGTCGCACGAACAGTTGGGGTGGCGGATGATTACCGGCAGGAATACTTCTCCTTGAGAGAGTATTCCTACGCAACAGCTCACCGGCTGGCCTACAGCTTGGACCGAAAGTGGGAAGCTGAGGCAGAAGAGGTGAAGCGTCAGAATAAGACTTGTAAGCGGCGACGCAACTCCGGGCCAAACATCATTGCTGAGGGGCTGAGGGCTTATATCAGCATTGAGAACCGGAGCCGGATGGGGGTGAAGAGAACCTACTTCGCGCCTTGTTTTCTCGTCACAAAGCCAGGCTACGGCAATGGGGATATTGCTTTCAGGATTTCCACTCATGGCTACGCAGAAGCCTACGAAAAGGCGGTGGAAAAATATTGTGAGATCCATGATTTGACGGATGAGCAGTATGTTGAGTTGCTTGACCGTATGCCGAGTACAGAGGTGTTCACTGGATACCTGCTGAATGCTCTTTTAATGCGCGGCCATCGCGCTACAAAAGCTGAAATACTGAGTAAGCTGGGGGCTGAGAAGAATGAAGAGGACATTGCCAATGGCAAAGGGAAAAGCGGCCAGAACAGAGTGCGTTGCCCAGAGTATCGGTGGGCGCAATAACAGCGCCACCAGCTTTTGGGACCGTATTTTAACAGTTGAGGAGACGGCCACACTCATTGGCGTCAGGATCTCTGAGCTCAAAGACGCGGTGCGCTATCAGAAACTCCTGAAAGGGAAGGCAGCTCCAGAAGTACATTCGGTATCAGGAACTGGGAAACTGTTTTTTGATGGGCGATCCATTAAATCGTTCATAGAGGACTAACCGGTGGATCTGGATCAAAAGCAAGAACCGTGGATCAGCGTCAACGACAAGATGCCGGTCGTCGGTGTGCCTGTTCATTGCCAGCTTAAAGGATGTTGGTCGGGCAAAATTGTTGAGTACGACTTGATCCATGTTCAGGAAGATGATTGTTCGTGGCGAACGGCGGACGACAACTCGGAAGTCAGCTATGACTTCGATGTCATCACCTGGAGACCTATTTAGGTTTGGGAGTCTTGCATTATCCGGCGGTTATTGCCGTGAAAATACGGATGTTCAAACCATGTTTTATAGCAACACCTCCTTGGGGGCGGAATTATGTTTTTTGATAACAAAGTAGAATCTCACTCGCTCGTAATGGGAGCCAGCGGGAAGGGTAAATCGGTCTTGTCCGAACAAGTGCGGAAAAATGCGAGGCTGCGCGGTGATCTGCTGGTGGATACTGAAATGTACCGTGAAGGTCGAGGGTTGAAACCATACGAGCATGAGTACGCTCGTCGCTTAGTTCTGGGGCTAAGTGGACCGTTGCCGCGTGAACTGCGTGGGAAGCCGGTGACGGTTATCTCTGATGTGTCCAGGCCAAAAAAGGTAAAGCGTCAGCCAAAGCAATTTGTTAAGACCGTGAATGGCGTAACCCTTGAACGCCAATTGGTGGCCGATGCAAGAGATCAGTTGGAAATGCAAACAGGCGTCTGGCTCAAACAACCACAGCTCATCGAGCTGATGGAAGAGTCGGGCATAGACGAAACTCTGGCCGATTTTGGTGAGGCTGAAACACAGATCCGAGAAATGCTGGCGGATGCGTTGGCGATGAAACTGGTAGGACGCTCATGGCCCAAGTGTGGAGCCCTCTATAACGCGGCAGAAAAGTCCGACGTTAACTTCTCCTCCGAGCTTGATGCTGCGGCCAAAAAAGCTGGATACATGGTTCGCTAAATGGGATTTGGTGTGGACAAGATAGATCGGCAAAGTTGGCTCGTTAAATTCAGGCGAGCGAAGTGTCAGGACACTTTAGACACGATGAGGGATGCGGCCATTCGCAACTATGAAGGGAATATTCGTGTTATCGCGGATATTGTATTGGCCCATGAGGCGAGAGAGACAGAAATTGAAAAAGGGATGTTTTGTCGAATAGTTAGATAGTCTGATGGGCTATCAGGTGGTGATTATGAAAAAGAGAATACTTCATCTGCCCGTAAAAAAGATTTACTTCGATCAGATCAAATCTGGAGAAAAACCAGATGAATATCGCCTCGTTACAGACTACTGGATAAAAAGACTAGAGGGGCGCGAGTATGATGAAGTCCATGTTAAGTGTGGCTACCCAAAGGCTGGAGATATGTCCAGGATAGAGATTCGCCCTTGGCGTGGCTTCTCAAGGAGTGTTATAACGCACCCGCACTTTGGAGATTGTCCGGTTGAAGTATTCGCTATCCATGTGAATTGAATGGTGTATGACAACTGTGCTTGGTAGGAAAATCAGGTATCAAAAGAAATTGGGTTATTAAAAATTAGGGGCCATCGGCCCCTTAATTGTTTTAGTCTGTGAACATTGAACAATCGAGGTGGGATAGTGCTTGTTCGTAGCTGTCTTTGTTGTTCGTCTTACGTAGTTCCACCAGCTCAACAATCACTGGACTTAAAGCCAGAGATTGAGGCTCCCAGACGCGCTTGCATTTGACCGCCATGTTGGCATTTACGTCTGTAACAACGTAGAGAAACTCAGGCGCTTCTTTCAATGTCCCCAGGCCCTTTGCCATATCCACAGCCTCAGAGTTCTTATAGCTTCGAGTAAAGCTCAGCTCGTCTTGGGGAATGTAGCTGGCAGTCGCCGCAGCCAAACCTGACACCATGCCTTTACCTGCGCTTTTTGCAATGGCCGAGCTGGTAGCTAAAGTTGGCATTACGGCCTGCCCCATTTGGCTGGCGGATGCCGCCGCCAAGCCTGAGGCGATGTTCTTCCCTGCATCTTCGGCAGTGGCTGAGCTGGTGGTGAGCATCGCAGTTAAAATGATTGTTCCAAACATACTTAATTCCTCTATCAATCCATAAAGTCCGACTTTTTGAAGGGCATAGTGCCTTTGCAATCGGGATAGGCGGTGCAGCCCCAGAACTTAGAAGCTCGCTTCTTGCCGGGCGCTTTTCCTTTCCTGAGACGCATCGGGCTACCGCAATCTGGGCAGTCTGGACAATCCTCAGCCGCGATACGCTTCTCGGGTTTCCCTCGGTTGTCTGGGAACGTCTTCTTGCAAGCCTCGTTCTGGCAGCCCCAGAAAAATCCGTTCTTCCCTTTGATCCGGTGCATCTCTCCACCGCAGTTGAAGCATTCGTGTGAAGGCGGCTTAGCGCCCTCGAAGGCTTTAGCCATCGCGCCACCTTCTTTGGTCAGAACCGGTGCGGGCACTTTGAGCTGCTCAACCATTTGGCAGATCCAGGTGGAAATCTGCTTCATGAAGACAGACATATTCCCGGAGCCGGAGGCGACTTTCTCAAGCTCCTGCTCCCAAGCCGCAGTCATGCCGGGTGATTTGATGGCTGGTGGAAGCACTGCGATAAGCGCATGAGCCTTATCAGTTGCAAGCAGTACCTTTTTCTGACGTTTGAAGTAGCCTTTATCAACAGCGCCCTGGATGATGCTTGCGCGTGTTGCTGGAGTGCCTAAACCGGCTGTGTCTTTGAGAATTTGCTTGAACTTCTCCTCAGTCACGAACCGGGCAATGTTCTCCATCGCGGCAAGCAATGTGGCTTCGGTGAAGTGCGGTGCTGGCCGCGTCATTTTGTTTGCCAGCTCGGCACCATTAAGCAAAGCGGGTTCGCCCTGGCTAACCCTGGGGAGCTTCTCTTGTTCAACCGGCGCGTCGGTGTCTTCCCCCTCGTCCTTGGGACTGCTTTCACTATCAGAAGCAAACAAAACCTTCCAGCCTTGTTTGGCAGGTGTCTTACCAGAGGCCGCAAAGAGGTGACGCCCACACTGCACCTCGATGGAGGTTTTGGTGAACTCGAACTCGCTGTAGAACTGCGCGATGTAGAAACGACGGATGGCGTCGTAAAGATTGAACTCGATCTCAGACATGGCACTGATGTCTGTTCTGGCCGGTGTTGGAATGATCGCGTGGTGCGCGGTCACTTTGGCGTCATTGAATACCCTGGCCTTGCGATGAGGATCTGCGCCAGCCACCAGCCCAGAGACGTTCTGATCGGACAAAATGAGCGCCTGGAGAATGTCCGGAATGTCTTCCTTTTGGCTCTCGGGTAGATAACGACTATCAGTACGAGGGTAGGTGGTCGCTTTGTGCGTCTCGTACAGAGCTTGAGCTGCATCCAGTACCTGCTGAGCGGTGTATCCCCATCGTTTGCTTGCGTATTGTTGCAGCGACGTTAGATCGAAGGGGAGGGGGGCTGACTCTTTACCTGGTTTGGTTTCTGCTTTGCTGATAACAGCATTGGCACCATTGACCTGGGAGGCTACCTGCTCGGCATAGGCCTTATTGACGCACCGGCCTTGCTCGTCACTGCACTCTTCTGGTGGTATCCATTGGGCGGCAAACTGTCCATTCTGTACGGACACGTTCACACCCAGAGTCCAGTATGGTGAGGGGGTGAAACCGGCGATCTCTCGGTCCCGTTGACAAACAAGAGCGACGGTTGGGGTGATAACCCTGCCAACGTGAAGAGTGTGGTTGAAGCCGACATCTCGGGCCAGCACTGTGTAGAGGCGGCTCACGTTCATGCCTACCAACCAGTCAGCGCGTTGCCGTGCCAATGCGGCGTAGTAGAGTGAGACCGTATCCTTGCCATCCTTTACGTTGTTCAGCGCTTTCTTGATGCTTGACTCATCGAGAGCCGTCAAACAAACCCGGCGAATAGGGCCAGAGTAGCGGAATCGATCCAGAAGCGAACGGGCGATAGCCTCACCTTCTCGGTCGTAGTCCGTTGAGATGTAGATGGTGCTCGCCTTTTTGACCAGTCCCTCAACAATTTTGTACTGTTTGAACGCACTCTTGCGAACGTTGTACCGCCATGACTCTGGTGCAATAGGGAGGGTCTCCAGTGACCATGACTTGTAGCGTTCGTCATAATCGTCTGGCATATACAATTCCAGCAGGTGGCCGAACGCCCACGTAATAACGCGGTTTCCTCCATCATGGAGAAATCCATCACCTCGTTGGGAGGCCTTCATTACGCCAGCCAAATCTTTGGCCTGAGAAGGCTTCTCGCAGATATAAAGGTCCATTAAGCAGCTCCTCTCATCTTTGATTCCAGATTCGCCAGCTCAGCCCAGCTTTGGGCCAGACCTTTGACTTCGGGGTAGTCTCTGGAGAGGTTTTCGAGGACTCCAGAAATGACATAGGCCGCTTCGCGGGAATTACCCCTCGAACCGGCCTCCTGGAGCATGATTGATAAAGCGTCGAAGAGCTCAGCCTTACGGCTTGGCTCTGTCTGGTTTCTTATTTCAGAGCTTTGCATGGGTTCACCACTGAATAGGGACGCACGGACTCGCGCACAATGCGGCGATCTGCGTCAGTTACAGCCTGGCTGGTGCAAAAGTGCGTCCAGGCATTCAGATAATCTTGATAGGTGTGGGTAGGTGGTATGCAGCCGGTTACAACATCCTTGGGGATGTTTGTAGTCCCCTCGGCTTCCACAAAGCGCCAATCGTGCTCGTCCATACCTTTGCCGCCATCGCAATAGCGTTCCCAGCGTGACAACTCGTACAGCGAGTAGCCTTTGCCTTTATTCATGGACTTGAAGGTATTGATGGCTTCGTTCACATCCCCGTGCTGCTTGATCCCTGCTGGAGTTTTATCTGAACCAGCGGAGTCATCTTTGACCTTGTTCATCGTTGCGCTGACATTACCGTCGCCCAGCACATGGATATAACCAGGTTGACGTAATGCAGCACCACCGCGCCCCATGTTGTCCCATGCCATCGACAGTTCCCGGCTAACTCGGGCAGGTTTGTCATTTTCGGCAGGGGCAGTCTGGGGCTGAGGCTTTTGCTCGGGGGCGTTAGAGGCACACCCGGCCAGAATTGCCACTCCCAGAATTGCTATCAGTTGTCTCATCGTGTCGTTCCTCATCAAAAATTGTCGATGAGCCCATTCTAAAAGGGGGGGGATGGAAAGCTGGTTTCTCAAACTGCCCAAATTGGACAGATAGGCGTGTGTGCGATCTAAAGGTGTTTTGAGAGCATGTAGCGACGAGAAATACGATAGGAATATGGTCAACCTACATGCTGAAAGCCCTTAACAAGTTATTTGGTGGGCGAAGTGGAGTGATCGAGACCGCGCCGAGCGCCAGAGTGTTGCCGCTTAAAGACGTGGAAGATGAAGAAATCCCTCGATACCCACCTTTTGCCAAGGGCCTGCCAGTGGCCCCACTAGACAAGATACTGGCAACCCAAGCTGAACTGATTGAGAAAGTGCGGAACTCTCTCGGTTTCACTGTGGACGACTTCAACCGGCTTGTTTTGCCGGTGATCCAGCGGTATGCCGCGTTTGTTCACCTGTTGCCAGCTTCCGAATCACACCACCACCGTGGCGCTGGTGGTCTGTTCCGACATGGGCTTGAAGTGGCCTTCTGGGCAGCTCAGGCATCTGAGTCAGTTATCTTTTCCATCGAGGGGACGCCTCGGGAACGCCGTGACAATGAGCCGCGTTGGAGACTGGCGAGCTGTTTCTCTGGGCTGCTGCATGATGTGGGTAAACCGCTCTCGGATGTGTCCATTACGGACAAAGACGGGTCAATCACATGGAACCCGTATTCGGAGTCACTTCATGACTGGGCACACCGTCACGAAATCGACCGTTACTTTATCCGGTGGCGCGACAAGCGACACAAAAGACATGAGCAATTCTCGCTGCTGGCGGTGGATCGAATTATTCCGGCTGAGACTCGGGAGTTTCTGTCCAAGTCTGGCCCGTCCATCATGGAAGCGATGCTGGAAGCTATCTCAGGAACCAGCGTCAATCAGCCTGTGACCAAGCTGATGCTTCGCGCTGACCAAGAGAGCGTCTCACGGGACCTTCGCCAGAGTCGTCTCGATGTGGACGAGTTCTCCTATGGTGTGCCCGTCGAGCGTTACGTGTTCGATGCCATCCGCCGCCTGGTTAAAACCGGAAAATGGAAGGTCAATGAGCCAGGCGCGAAAGTCTGGCACCTCAACCAAGGTGTATTCATTGCCTGGAAACAGCTTGGGGACCTTTATGACTTGATCAGCCACGACAAGATCCCCGGTATCCCACGAGACCCTGACACACTGGCCGACATTCTCATCGAACGTGGTTTTGCTGTACCAAACACGGTGCAGGAGAAGGGTGAACGTGCGTACTACCGCTACTGGGAAGTTTTGCCTGAGATGCTCCAGGAGGCGGCGGGTTCGGTGAAGATCTTGATGCTCCGACTCGAATCAAACGACCTGGTGTTTACGACTGAGCCTCCTGCGGCTGTTGCTGCGGAAGTTGTTGGTGATGTTGAGGACGCTGAGATTGAGTTCGTTGATCCTGAGGAAGCCGATGACGGTGACGACCAAGAGGAAGGTGAAGCAGCTCTGAACGATGACATGTTGGCCGCAGAGCAGGAAGCAGAGAAAGCTCTAGCTGGCCTTGGCTTTGGTGATGCGATGGAGATGCTGAAAAGCACCTCCGATGCTGTCGAGGAGAAGCCAGAGCAAAAAGATGCGGGACCAACGGAATCATCTAAGCCTGACGCTGGCAAGAAGGGTAAGCCGCAGAGCAAACCGGGCAAAGCAAAACCGAAGAGTGATACGGAGAAACAACCCCATAAACCAGAGGCAAAAGAGGATCTGTCCCCTCAGGACATTGCCAAAAACGCACCACCTTTGGCAAACGACAATCCGTTACAAGCACTCAAGGATGTTGGGGGTGGACTGGGGGACATCGACTTCCCGTTTGACGCATTCAACGCATCGGCAGAGACAACCAGCACTGACGCAACAAACTCAGAAATCCCAGATGTGGCAATGCCCGGAAAGCAAGAGGAGCAGCCAAAACAGGACTTCGTTCCACAAGAACAAAACTCCCTGCAGGGCGATGACTTTCCAATGTTCGGTGGTTCTGATGAACCGCCATCATGGGCGATTGAGCCGCTCCCTATGCTGACTGACGCACCAGAACAACCAACGCACACGCCAGAAATGCCGCATACGGACAACGTTAATCAGCATGAGAAGGACGCAAAGACCTTGCTCGTTGAGATGTTGTCTGGATACGGGGAAGCATCGGCGTTGCTTGAACAAGCGATCATGCCTGTTTTGGAAGGTAAAACGACGCTGGGCGAAGTCCTATGCCTGATGAAGGGGCAAGCCGTCATTTTGTACCCGGATGGCGCTCGGTCGCTGGGTGCGCCGTCAGAGGTTCTCTCGAAGCTGTCCCACGCCAACGCGATTGTTCCGGACCCGATTATGCCAGGTCGCAAAGTTCGTGATTTCAGCGGAGTGAAGGCAATTGTACTGGCGGAGCAGCTTTCAGATGCAGTCGTGGCGGCCATTAAGGATGCCGAGGCGTCAATGGGTGGATACCAGGATGCCTTTGAGCTCGTCTCTCCCCCTGGCTTGGATGCAAGCAAAAATAAGTCTGCACCGAAACAACAAAGCCGAAAAAAGGCGCAGCAGCAGAAGCCTGAGGTTAATGCCGGTAAAGCCTCGCCTGAACAAAAGGCGAAAGGTAAGGACTCCCAGCCACAGCCGAAGGAGAAGAAGGTCGATGTTACTTCTCCGGTTGAAGAGCAACAGCGCAAGCCGGTCCAAGAAAAACAGAACGTGGCTCGCCTTCCTAAGCGGGAGGCTCAACCGGTGGCTCCTGAGCCCAAAGTTGAGCGTGAGAAGGAATTGGGACACGTCGAGGTGCGAGAAAGGGAAGATCCAGAGGTTAGGGAGTTTGAGCCGCCTAAGGCGAAAACAAACCCGAAAGACATCAACGCGGAAGATTTCTTGCCGTCTGGTGTTACGCCTCAGAAAGCACTCCAGATGCTCAAGGACATGATCCAAAAACGCTCGGGCCGATGGCTCGTGACACCTGTCCTGGAAGAGGATGGCTGCTTAGTAACCAGTGACAAAGCCTTCGACATGATTGCCGGTGAAAACATCGGCATCAGCAAACACATCCTCTGCGGGATGCTGAGCCGGGCACAGAGACGCCCTTTGCTCAAGAAACGTCAGGGAAAATTGTATTTAGAGGTAAATGAAACATGACAATGAGTTATGACCCGCTCGCCTACGAGATGCCGTGGCGGCCCAACTATGAAAAAAATGCTGTAGCAGGCTGGCTTGCCGCCTCCGGCGCGGCTTTGGCCGTAGAGCAAGTCAGCACGATGCCGCCGGAGCCATTCTATTGGATGACGGGGATCTGTGGCGTGATGGCGATGGCTCGTTTGCCCAAGGCTATCAAACTTCACCTGCTCCAAAAGCATTTGAAGGGGCGTGATCTGGAGTTTATTTCCATTGCGGAGCTCCAAAAGTACATCAAGGACACGCCGGACGATATGTGGCTTGGTAGTGGGTTCCTGTGGGAAAACCGCCATGCCCAGCGCGTGTTTGAGATCCTGAAACGCGACTGGACTTCCATCGTAGGGAGAGAGTCCACGGTCAAAAAGGTTGTCCGGAAGATACAGGGTAAGAAAAAGGAGCTGCCAATCGGCCAGCCCTGGATTCACGGGGTAGAGCCCAAAGAAGAGAAGCTGATGCAGCCACTCAAGCACACTGAGGGGCATTCGCTGATCGTTGGGACCACCGGCTCGGGCAAGACCCGTATGTTCGACATCCTGATTTCACAGGCCATTCTGCGTGGGGAAGCCGTGATCATCATAGACCCGAAAGGGGATAAGGAGATGCGGGACAATGCCCGACGTGCCTGTGAAGCTATGGGGCAGCCGGAAAGATTCGTCTCATTTCATCCAGCATTCCCGGAAGAGTCGGTGCGTATCGACCCTCTGCGTAACTTCACCCGCGTGACTGAAATCGCAAGTCGTTTGGCAGCGTTGATCCCGTCCGAAGCAGGGGCCGACCCGTTCAAATCATTTGGATGGCAGGCACTGAACAACATCGCTCAGGGCTTGGTCATCACTCATGATCGTCCCAACCTGACAAAGCTCCGCCGATTCCTTGAAGGTGGCGCTGCTGGCTTGGTCATCAAGGCCGTTCAGGCTTACTCAGAGCGAGTTATGCCCGACTGGGAGGCAGAAGCAGCGGCTTACTTGGAAAAAGCCAAAAACGGTTCGCGTGAGAAGATCGCTTTCGCGTTGATGAAGTTCTACTACGACATCATCCAACCTGAGCACCCGAACTCTGACCTGGAAGGCTTGCTGTCGATGTTCCAGCACGACCAAACCCACTTCTCCAAGATGGTGGCGAACCTCCTGCCGATCATGAATATGCTGACGTCCGGGGAGCTAGGCCCTCTGCTGTCTCCAGACTCATCTGATCTGAGCGACGAACGCCAGATCACCGATTCCGCAAAAATCATCAACAACGCTCAAGTTGCTTATCTGGGGCTCGACTCCCTGACCGACAACATGGTTGGTAGTGCTATGGGGTCCATCTTCCTGTCAGACCTGACAGCGGTTGCCGGTGACAGATACAACTACGGCGTCAACAACAGACCCGTAAATATCTTTGTTGATGAGGCTGCCGAGGTGATCAACGACCCGTTCATCCAGCTCCTGAACAAAGGTCGCGGTGCGAAACTTCGTCTTTTCGTTGCAACTCAGACTTTTGCTGACTTCGCAGCTCGACTGGGTAGCAAAGACAAAGCGCTCCAGGTGTTGGGGAACATCAACAACACGTTTGCTCTGCGTATCGTCGATGGTGAAACCCAGGAGTATATCGCGGATAACCTGCCGAAGACCCGGCTCAAGTACGTCATGCGGACTCAAGGCCAGAACTCGGATGGCAAGGAGCCCATTATGCACGGAGGCAACCAAGGCGAGCGTTTGATGGAGGAGGAAGCTGATCTGTTCCCAGCCCAGTTATTGGGAATGCTTCCGAACCTGGAATACATAGCCAAAATTTCAGGCGGAACAATCGTAAAAGGCCGTCTGCCCATATTGACCCAGTAAGAGCAGAGCTATGTGTGACAAGAAGTATAGAGATTACGAGGTAGCCATCATGGTCGATGTGAACCCTTTCGACAGGGTTATGAATGAATTGAAAAGTCGTGGCCGCAAGAACGCTCACATCCTGAGCATCCTCCAATTCGACTGGCCTGCATCGGAGGCCATCATCGAGAAGCTGAGCTGCTACATCACAGACGGGATTAAGGCTAATCAGGAGCCTGTGATTTACCCGATCATTGAAGAAGCTCTGCATCGCTACAGCCAGCTCGTGTTTCATGAGCAGAGAGAGAAATATGAAGACCCGGCCAGAATTGGGGCATTTCTGGAAACCCTGATCACCGAAACCTGCCGGGCGTTGGAAGTGCAAATTGTCGATAGTGGCGGTGATTCATGGTCTGTCGATTCAGGAGAGTCGTTCTCACTGTGGCTTTCTTCCCATCCAGGAGAACTATCCATTAACCCGCAGCCCCATGAGGATGAGACCTCTTTGCGTGGCTTGCTGTATGAGCTCATCACCTGTGAGAGCGTGAAAACTGTTTTAAGGAGAACCGACTATGAAGAAGCCGTGGTTGCTGGTCGCATGGCTGCTGGTTATTGAGTTGCTGGCAATATTGCTGCTGATCCCTGGCGACTGGACAGACAGAGCCATCAAAAGGGAATCCGTGCTGGTGGAACAGAGTCTTGGTGTCGAAGCAAGAGACTGGATACAGAACAAAGCATCTACCTGGTTCAGGTCGAGCGTTATTGATTCAGGCTTCTATGAGGGGATGTACCAAACGCTGATCCCATCAGAAGAGGAGCGCCAGAAGTCCAAGGGGATGCAGGATATGGGCAAGGGCTGGTTTGTGTGGGTCAAAGGCCGCATGGAAGCCTTTGTCAACGTCATTTACCAGTTCTACACACGGTTGGCGCTGTTAGCCGCGTGGGCTCCCTATATGCTGATCCTGTTCGTACCTGCGGTATATGACGGGATGATGACATGGCGAATTAAGCGGACCAACTTCGATTATGCGAGTCCGGTTCTCCATCGTTATAGCGTTCGCGGAACGATGTACCTGATGGCCGGATTGTTCATCGCGTTCTTCATCCCCATAGCGCTCGATCCGGTTGTCATCCCGATGACAATGATGACGTGCTGTGTCCTGGTTGGCCTGACGTTCGGCAACCTCCAGAAACGGGTATAGGGAGGGAGGATGAGCTACTCCGTTATAAATCAAGATGGGGTGCATCTGTGCGACATCCCATTGAACGTCTACCAGGTGATACGTCGCCAATCCTTGTCTGCGTTGTGGCTTTACTGGGCGCAGAGCTTGAATTTGGTGAAGGTGCTCATTGCTTGCGTCGGAAAGATGATCTTTGTGATGCCGGTAATGTGGTTCTGGGTGCTGGTGGTGTGCCGCTTGGTTGAACCAGAACGTATCTCAGACGTGCCAGGACTTATCTCTCCGGACGTGATCGGGTGGGCCGCTGGTGCGGCCATCACCCTCATTATCTATTCCGTTTTTACACGCCCAGCTTTGTACGGATACCACAACTTTTTCAAGCAGCATATTTGCTCAAGAGTAAAGCAAGTAACGCCGGAACTCAGAACAGTCACTGGGCCACTGTTCTTTTACCGAAACGAAATTGGAACGATATAGAGAGGAACCATGAAAGTAACCAATAAACTCAAACTGCTGGCACTGGGGCTGTGTATGGCCGGTACTGCCATCGCGGCTCCTGATGTGCTCAATGACGACGCAAAGCTCAAGAACCTTGAGAAGGTGTGTCCCGACTGTAAGATGGTGGCAAAAGATGTACTCAATCTGCGGGTTGAAAACTGCCAGCTCAAAGACACTTCCAGTGCAATGATGATTGGCACCATGCAAAATGACCCTATGTTTTCGTTTATGCTGGCAGTACACACAGCGGCAGGCTCGGAGGCATACAAAACGGTAGTTGGTGCCGCTGGCAACCATGTTGACTGTGAAAACCCGTTGAACTGGATCAAGCTGACCCAGCAAGCGATTAAAGGAGGCAAAGTCTAATGCGTAAGAGAGATTTCTTTTTTGGAGAGGTGTATGAGGGGGGTGCAGGAGCCACTCTACGACTGAGTGATATGGAACCATTGGCAAGAAAAGTGTCGGCAGAGTTCTTCACTGCACAACTGAACCGTATGCTGAAAGAGCATGACGGTCAGTTGACGCTCAGCGATGGAACGTCGTACCCCAGCTTTTGGAGCTTCATCGACAAGGTTGTTCCAGAGCAGGTTGGTTTCGTGGAGATCTACGCTCGGCAGGATGTTAACGATAATGTTGAAGCGACACTGGCGTGTGACATCGTTTTGGTAAATGGTGTGATCACCGTTAAACCTCACTGGTGTGCTTACAAAGACATCAGGGCTGACGAAGTGATTTCCACCTTACTGGTGCCTTTGCATTTGAAGGCTCTCCAGGGTAAGGCTTACATTCGCTGGGATGATGGTGAAACCGAACCTCTGTTACAAAACGACGACTATCAGGCTGAACTTGAAAATGTGTTTAGTGTTTCCAAGTACCCATCAGCCATGAGCTGGGGCGATACAGCAGACCAGAAGGTTAAGCAGTACAAGATGGACCTTGAGTGCGCCACAGATGTTGGTTGTCGAGGT
>NZ_CP022360.1:0-10479 GCF_002216875.1 Shewanella bicestrii
GGTGATGAGAAGAAAGCGTTGGAAGGAATAAATTATGACCATTGTTGATTATATCTTAGTATCATCCCCGTTGCTGTTAGTGGTAGCTTTAGGTGTAATGTATTTTAAAAATCATCATAAAGACTCTAACTAATAAAATTTTCATTATAAAAAAGCCTTGTAAAAACAAGGCTTTTTTATGCCATAAATTTGGTTTTGTTATCTAATCCCCCCGATTTGAAAATCGTCCGGATAGTTAAAAAAGCAAAACCGGTCAAAAAATTTATAAAACAATTTTGCATTGCAAAATTATCTACGCCTTCTAAAAAAAGCACTTGGCAGATAAAACAATGGAAATAACACAGTATAAACAACCGCATACAATGCACTGTGCGGCTTTTTTGAAGCAAAATATTTACAATAACCCCAATAGCCGATCAGCGTAAAAGTAAACGAAACGGAAGCCGCCACAAGATATTGGCTCGATAGGGTGACATCGGACTCCTGAATCGCAAGCCAGGCAAAACCCAGCATACAAGATGAGATGATCACACACGGCAACGCATGGGCCCAAAACGCATTCAACGATACTTTATCCATTAAAAACAACCTCTCGATTACAATTTATGCTTCTCTAATCATTGAAAAGCCATGCTTAATCCCACTAAGACACTCTCTTTCAATATGCTTTTCACTACCCGCTAATGAGGCAATAGCTATGCCGATCTCATTAGCTAAATCACATACCTCAATATCCTTCTGTGGAAGATCGCTTAAGGCTGCCATTAGCTTAGTTATGAACATTTCAACATCAACTCGATTTGATACAGTGGCTTGTTCACGCAAGTAAGCCTCAAGAACGGCAGGATTGGCGAGCGCCGCAGCTTTAACTTCTGCAAATGGAATACCTTTAACCTTGTTATTCACTATTATCCACCTTGATTTTGTAACTTTTTCAATAATTGAGGTTGCTTGATTCAATTATCACAGGGAAGGAATTGAGCGCCGGAATGGAGCGAATATATCCAAGTGAATAGGGCAGCCTGATTTATCAAGGTAGGCCTACTTCACACATCCTGCCCAGTATTATATTCCGCATTTATCCATGTTTTTTTACGGTTATTTAGCGGTTTCAGTGCGTAAAAGCTCAACCATACAAAAAACCGCTATAAACCTGAACAATACGAAGAAAAGCCGTGGTATATCAGTGGTAAATACGCGCTATATACTGGCTATATACCTTCCATGCCCTACATCCTACACGGGATAATCAATACGTCTCAATATGGTATCCGTCATATAGGTTTTATGGCCTAACTATATTGATACGTATTTACTCAAACTTGATTTTGAAACAAAATCAAGTTCAGATTGGCTATAAGCACAGCATGACAACTGGATACCAATCGATGTAATGTCGTTTTACATCTTCTATGTTGAGGTTTGCTATGAGTGTCATGTCAGTACGCTTATCCGATGAAATCGAACAAAAGCGAGTACAGCTTGCTCAGTTAACAGGTAGAACGAAATCTTGGCTGGCGAAGCAAGCGACTCAGGATTATCTAGCTCTGGAAGCATGGCAAATAGCAGAAATCCATGCCGCGCTATGCGAAGCAGATGCTGGTGATTTTGTGTCAGAAAACGAAATGAACGCCAAGTTTAAGCGTTGGGGGGGAATGAATACAGATTGAGTTAGAACTATTCTTTAAAACCTTTGTATAAGACCACTCCGGATGCGATGACTAAACCGAGTGTCACGAACATGACGAAGATAGACCATAGTTGTAGCTCACTCATAATATACCTCTGCTCAGTTTATGTTCTTCCGCGCTGTTAATGTTAACAACCACCCCATGAAGGAGCAATGCAAATTGCCCTTACGCTAAGATAAAAAATGCTTATCTAAAGGGGTAATTTTGCAACTCATAAATAACCGTTAATGCTGAAATCATGCTCACGTTTTTTTGCATTGCAAAATTATCTCTCGAAAATGATGCTAAAAAACGGCAAATACGGCCCACCCTTTTGGCCCTTATTTTTTGCATTGCAAAAATCCATTGCATTTAACGCGCCTGTTTCACGGTGTTGCACTGTGCAACACCGCCTAGAACGGCATGGTTTTAAAGCTAATATTCTGCTTATTGTCATCGAGCGAGCGCAGATACACTGGCTCAGATTCCTGCCCATTTTTATAATGGCTATTCAGGTAAGCGGTCTCGTCTAAGTGGGTGATTAGCGCCTTGATCACCTCTTGGTACTTCTCAGGAACCCGCATCACCACAGTCTTTTCATACTTGGTTTTACGACCAGCACCAGGACGAGCGCCGCCATGCTGCCCTTTTACAATGGAAATTTGTTCTTCTTTCATAGCTCACCTCCATTTTATTTTCATATTAATTATTATACTTGAATAAGTTACAAAATCAAGTTACTTAACGACCTAAATACACAGCAGTAACTTGTAACCGGCTATGCCCTAACTCACCGGTTATCACAGTTCTGGCGTACCTATCAGCGGCTTGTTGCGCCGCGGGTAATGAACCAACAGAAACACCCGATACCGCCGGACATTCAAAACCGGTCAGTTCCACATAACGGCGATGAGCGTAGCTGTGCCTTAACCCATGTGCCCTATCCAATCCAATTTTTATACAGGTATTTTCATAGCGTTTCATTTGCTGCACATAACTGAGTTCTTTCGGAATAAGCGATCTGCCGGCAGCTAATGCTTTCGCCTCTGCCAATAGTTCATGCTGAGCAGCCGTTAAAATCTGGATCGCGCGATCTCGACCGCCTTTGCACCAGGACGCATCAAGTACCAAACGATCACCCCGATCCGCTTTCGCCGGCTGGATCTTCATGGCTTCTTCACGCCGTAATCCAAACGCTGCCTGCAGGCGCAAGGACATTTGCACATACTGATCGGTTATCAAATTTAGTCGCATATCACTCAATTTTCGGCTCTTATTTTCATTGGTGACATACACTCTACGGCTAATCCCCACCGAGTCATTGGAGCGCGGTATAAGGCCATTTTTACCGATTTTTTCCGCTAACCACCGTAGATGTGCCATACGATTTTTAATCGTGCCCAGGGCAAGGCCCTCAGCTTGCCAATGAGTAACTAATGCTTCGATGTGCTTAGGTTTTAAATTATTGAGTTTAAGCCCTTTAAAACCCAAGGCAACGAGCTGTTTATCGACTAATTTTATGGTTTTGAATCGTTCTGATTTAGTCGCAAAAGAGCTTGGGTTGTGCTGCCGCAATAGCTTGCTGGCCTCAAAAAAGAAATTGGTCGCCATAATGCACCTTGAAAAAGTTACACAATCAAAAAATAGAATTTAATTTTGAGATAAAAAGCACGCCCATTCGGGCGTGTTTTAAGAGGAATATATTTCTCGAGGGCTAACAACACGGCGACCTATTTCTAGGCCATTTCGGAATTCAGTTCAGTGTTAATGCTCGTTCTGACTGCCGACACAGAAAGAACCCACCGGCAAACCGGTGATATTGAGCGAGTGTTGTTACGGGCAATTGCCCAAATGGTGTGGCTCTGTTGAGCGCAAACATCCAAATATAATGACCCATAAGCTCTGTTGAGCTTGGAGATTACTAGGTGATCAAAGAGGTTTCGTTATTTGGCATCAATGGATGCGAGGTGAAGAAACTTGACTGTACCTCATGCTAAATTACAGCGCAAGCCACTGCTTCGGCGTCACGCCTCAAAAAGCAAAAAATGACGCTACCCCCGCATGAGGAACACCATTTGGGGGTAGTGTCACTCCCTTAAAATGGAGTGACACTACCCCGCTTGACGTCATTTTTTGCTCATTGAAAGAACTAGCCACTTTGCTCTTGGCGATAGACTTCGCTAATCACCTATCGCTCAGAGGCCCTAAAATGCGTTTTAAGCAACATTTTTAAAAAATGGCATGTTGCTATACGTTTATCTTTTTAGCGGGTTTTACAGCGTTTTAACCATGTTAGCATTGATGATAGAGGTGGATTTACCTCCTTCCTGCTAGACCTGAGCGAAGCGATGCTTTTAGCAAGAAGTACAGCACGTTTGTTGTTAAACGGTCGGAGACAAACGGAACTAATAGCGAGGTTTTTATGCTCGCCCCTAGCGAAGCTAGGAAATGGCGAGGCATTAATGGGTAAGGGTGGAGCCTTTAGGCGAACTAGGGCGAAGCCCTTGGTCGCGGCGCAGCCGCTGCTCTTGGGGGCGCCGGAAACGAGCGAAGCGAGGGGAAGGGCCGGCGGGGGCAAAGCCCCCTGGAGGGGTTCTTACTTCCCGAAATTTTAAAGTTTTCCACATGATTTTTACTTTGTAAGATCTTTATCTTTCTTGTTTGTATAGATCTTTCTTGTTTGTAGCACCTCTGAACACCTTGATACGCAATGATTTCAGCGGTGATAGGTGGAGAGATTTACGGTGAAAAGCACTTTATAGGAGGAGAGATTTACGGTGAAAACAGAACTGATAGGTGGAGAAATTTACGGTCATATCCACAAATTAAAGAGAAGTTAATTTACAACTATTCCTCCTATATGTAAGGTGGAATAATCTATCAACAATATCTCCTTTGTATGAATTCAAAACTTGCAGTAACGAAAGCAAATAGCCTTTTAGATGCTCGATATAGACTTAATGTACAAGCACAAAAGTTGGTTTTAGCCTGTCTGAGCAAGGTAGATCCTCGACCAGATTCAACCCCGTTAAAAGAGGTCAGGTTATCAGCCCTAGAATTCTCAGAACTTATGGGGATAGATATAAAAAACGCGCATAGAGAGCTATACAAAGCGGCAGATTTACTTTTTAAATCAACCATAACGCTCTATGAGAACGGTGAAGAAATAGAACTATATTGGATTCAAGAAAAAGCAAAAAAAATTAAAGGTGATGGTGCAGTTAGGTTGGTTTGGTCTGATCGCGTATTAAAATACATAACTCAGCTAAAGAGTAATTTTACTACCTACAAATTACGCAACATCGCAAATCTTCAGTCTGCACACTCGATCCGTCTTTACGAACTGCTTTCACGTTTTAACGACAAAAACTTTAGAAACATTAGTCTAGATGATTTCAGATACGCATTAGGCGTCGATGATAAATATCCGCTTTTCAAAGATCTAAATAAATGGGTGATAAAGCCTTCCGTTCAAGAATTAAACCAGCGGAGCGATCTTGTTATCACATACGAAACCATCAAACATGGAAGGAACGTAACCGCACTAGCTTTCACCCTGAAACCAAACAAACAGTTGAAAATGGATCTCTAGAAACACCTAGGAAAGTTGTAGCATTCACACACATTAGACATAATGAAACACATGCAACACCACCGGTCCATTGACCATAAATTGGATGCAACACATGGCAAAGTTAAATCTAAGTCAGGCTGCTAAAGTAGTAGGTAAGAACAGGGTTACACTTTGGCGACACATCAACGCTGGCAAGCTTTCAGCAGAAAGAGACCGTGACGGAAATCCATTAGTTGATACATCAGAACTACTTCGTGTTTATGGAGTGCTGAAACAAGATGCAACACATGAATCAGAAAAAAAGCAACACAATGAAACACCATCATATGAAGAGCTTTTGCAGCTAGTAAAAGAAATGCGGAAAGAGCAATCTGAAATGAAATCGCTCATTCTCGACTTAAGCAATAGGCTTGAATACAAACCAGAAAACCCAACATTTCAACATGATTATGTAACGAAATCAAAGCCTGAATCAGACCCTGAGTGGCCAAAAGAAGTTAAAACGCTAGCAGATATAATGTTAAGAAATGAAATTAAGGCTAAATACCTCAAAGACTAGCATTAAACGCTCCCCTAGCCTCAATAGCTACCTTCACGTTGGTGTGCTTCTTGTTGGCTATAGCGCATACTTTGGATAGTAAGGTGCTCATATCGTCCCTCTTAAAAACAATCCCCATTGATAAACGATAGAGTGTGATAATTTTGCAATGCAAAAATGTATTACAATTGAAATACACAAATAAGTGAAGATTACTTATAAACCAAGCAATGATTAATCAACTGATTCTGTATACTTTGCCGTTGGCTCAAAAAAAGTAGCACTGTAATAAGGGCTTCACCATTAACGTAGCTAACCTCGTACAGTATTCTAAAGTCCTCTTTAATCGCATGCCTTACCTGAGTAACGCCAAGCTCAACTAACTCTTGGCATAACGCATGGCTCAAAGGATTTTGCGTCACGGATGATTCAAAGGCATCAATAACAGCCTCAATTCTCTCGATAATCGAGATCTCGTCATTCCATTGGGAGTAGTGAGATATGGCGCTATCTACGGTGTCTTCAAATGTCTTGGTATATTCCAGTTTCACCACAGACATACTACTCATCCTTTAAAGCGAGTTTACGATTAGCCAAACGCTCCTTGAATACACTTGATGAGATCGTGCGACCATTTTGTTGATCACTTTTCGCAAAACTGACCAACTTCAGTAAAGCAATCGCCTCATCGCGTCGATTTCTATCAGCAACCGACTCAATAACGTAAGCAGGGACACCATTTTGAGTAATAATCATCGGCTCATCGAGGGGCAAACTCGCTGCATTTTTCTTCAAAAAACTGATTGTTTCTATGTTCATAAGTTTGTGCCTGGTTGATTGATTAGAAATAAGGGAACCCCATTCACTATGGCAATAATCATATCATGCGACACACTAAAGACCAAAAAAAGACCAAATTTAGCCTTTCTTTAATGAGGTAATGTTAATGCATTTTTTGCATTGCAAAAAAGGATATCGACTTACCCCCAAGCATTCATCACTAAGCTGTGCCGTTCTTCACTCAGTACCTGCAGATAAATTTCCGTGGTTTTACTGTCGCTATGGCCCATGAGTTGACTGATCACATGCAGAGGTACTGGAGGATTAGCCGTGACCATTGCCACGCCAAAGCCATGCCGTAAACCTTTACCGGTCGCTTGCGCCCCCACAATACCCGCTCTGTGCATGACACGTTTCACTAGGCGATAAGCGGTAGGTCGACTCTGCGGCCATAACAGACTATCAGCATGAATCTCACGGCGTAGCTGTGCACGCAGGCCAAACACCAAATCCAAGTGCTCAATCAAAGACGGCGGCACCGGCACACTGCGATACTGTGCTTGCTTCAACCGGCCATGGGGATCTGTTTTGTGTTTCTTAAGGGAACGAATAACGATTGCCGCATCCTCGACCATCACATGCCTGGGCGAGATCGCTAATGCCTCAGACGGGCGACAACCGGTGTAATGCAGGACATGGCAAAACATCCGCTCACTTGGCGATTCTAAGGCACTGGCATCGAGGAAACGCCGCCGTTCTTCAGCGGTTAAATACAACCGCTCACCATCAGGCGTAAATAGGCGCATTTCAGGGGCAATATCGGGGTTTTGCATGGGGTTGAATCAGTTCTCTAGAGATTTGATTCATCTTAAGGGAAAAAACCGCCCCAGAATAGCCGCAAACGGGGCAATAGGGCGGGTTTTAGGGGCTCGCGTGAATCAGTCTGGTGTAGAGTGATTCACGAACTCGGTAATTAACAAACGCATGATGTGTTAGTTTTTTCATTGAGATAATCGATTGCGAATTCAATATAAGACAACAAATCCTCTACGTATCTAGGGAAAGAATACTCGGCATCATCAGGTTCTAAGTTTATTGTAGGTAACAACGAAATATCAATTTCATCGTTAAAATGCGGGTATATTTTATGTGTAAGGTAATTACGACGAACAATTATAAACGATAAGATCTCACTAAGTTCATCAGTCACTAATTCAGATGATTTACAAGTACTAGCAAGCTGACCTAGCATTGCTCGTTCGAGATCATATTTGACCTGAATATTAGCGGTGAGAACAACAGATTTTAGAGCTGACTCCAATTTACCAGACATCAAAATCAGACGCCCCAAGCTTTCACAAAATCTCTCGCTCTTAAGCAACTCTTCATAAAAATCTAGAGACATGATGCGATTACCCCTGAACACATAATAACCAAATAATAAACTGCTGCCGAACACTTTAACAGTTAGTTTGTCTTTAAAAATCATTCGTTTTCAACAAAAAATCGCTATTCTTGAATAAGTTTTTGCCATTCCATATTTAGAGTATCAAAAGCCGCTTTGCTCCCTGTAAAATCAACAATTCCTTGTTCTATCCGGTAAGCACTTGAGCCAGAACGATGTTTAACAGGTGCAGTTGTAACCTCAAATCTTACTTGGCTTTCATCCATTTTTATAAAGCTTTCTTCAGTTAGTGAATCTAGCAACTGATTTTTGAATAAACATTTTGTACTACCCCTATATTTTTGTGAGCCATAAAAACTAAGATATAAGTCCCTCTCTGAAAAAATGGATTTATTTATATATCCATAAAAACCTTTACCCCCAAAACACCAAACAAGCCCAACTGGAATTGTAGGTAACTCACCAATTGCAGGCTTGATCAACATTAGGCTTACAGAATCACCATTTTGAATTTTCCATAAATACCAACCTTGGTATTTATGGATCAAATTAACAAAAAATCCAAGGCTATATTCTTCATAATAGCCCACATCAAAATCACGCTCTGATGAGCCCCAAAATTTAGATAACCACCCCATATAACACCTTCATATCATTACATTCTAGCTATAAAAACTGTTGAAGATTACGAAAGCAACGATCGCACCGAAGGAGCGAATAAACTCAAACACAGCAGTTATAACTACCGCAACTTACTAAAAATCGTTAATGCCTCCGATTGAATCTTCGCTTCGCAAGATAGTCTCAAATGTTTTTGCCATTAATCCAAATTTTACTAAAATTTGGTCGTATCCATACTTGGATGGCAATGTCCATGCAACACATTCGGAGCCAGCAGGTACACCGGATAGAAGTTCGAGTTGTAATCGAGCTTTACCATCTTTTGCAAGAAATCTAATATCATAGCTAGAGTAACAGTATGGGCTGATCGCTGAGTCAATCATCTTCCACTGAACAAGCCCTTTACCAATTAAAGAACCTTCAGATTCATCCTCAACTCTCATTACTTCCTTGCTATCACCATAAACTGTAGCAATGTGATTTCTGGCTTTTTTCCACAATTCAAGCTTCTCACCCTTTAAGTCTAAAAAGGTATAAATTTGTGGTTGGATATCTGATTGTGATATTGGATAACTTGATGAATCAGTGCTTGTACAACCTTGTATTGAAAAAGTAAGTAAAAGGCTAAAAATTATATTCTTCATTTAATAAACTCCGAAACTTAATTTGCTTGCTAAGATTTATTAATCTGCATACGTGTCTAACTTATTAGATAGAAAATCGCGCACTTTTTAAGACAAACGTATCAGTTTTTCGTCAAATACGCTATGCGCATCCGGCGTTTTTCAACGCCTATTATCTAACCTACATAAAATTTAAATAATTAAATTTTAATTGTTTTATCTTTATAGCCTTGGGATAACGCATACGTATATTGACTAAAATGCATTCGAAAATAAGAAATTTTGAATATAACCGTATAACGATTATGTTTTGACACTAGTAGTGAATAACGCCGAGCAGAAAAATTGTAGGCCAATGAGATAACCAGTGTCTGGTTAAGCGCTCGGCACTCAGGCAGTTAGGGAAAAGCGCATTAACCCGAAGCCAGCGTAAAATGACGGCATTTGGGTCTGATTCACTAAAATGTGGGCCTAATTAGCAATGGCAAATAGCTCTGTGTTGATTACTATAAATCAAAAGTGTACAATGTACACCTTGAGGGTAGCATAAGGATTTTGATTAGTGAGCCATGCTATTGAGTTTGTCGAAACCTCGATCTTTACAAGACAGATCAAAGAACTTGCAACAGATGACGAACTAAAGGATTTGCAAGCAGAGCTTATTGCTCAGCCAGATAAAGGCGATATTATCAAAGGTACAGGTGGCTTACGAAAGGTTAGAATGGCTGTAGGCAACAAAGGGAAGAGTGGCAGTATACGAGTGCTATACGTCCTTGCTCTGGCCGACAAGATTTACCTGGTACTCGCTTATCCAAAATCAGTTAAAGAGAGCCTAACTGCGGAAGAAAAGGCCAAGTTAAAACAAATCGTTCAATCACTTAAAGGAGAGAGCAAATGAGTATATTTAACGAACTTCAAGCCTCCCTTGAGGAAGCTGTAGAAATTCATCATGGCCTCAAAAAGCCCGCCAGAGTAACGCGTTATGAGGTTGCCGACGTTAAGTCAATCCGTGAAGATTTACTTAAAGTCACGCAGGCCGAATTTGCTGCGACTATGGGGGTCAGTTTAGACACAGTTAAAAGCTGGGAAGGTAAACGCCGCAATCCAGCAGGATTGGCAGCTAAAGTGCTTGCAACGATTCAGCAAGATCCCAAAATCTACGCTGTTCTTGCTGCTCATTAATATTATTCAAAGGCTCTTCTTGGGCCTTTGAATTAACCAACATCTTAAGCATTCGGTAGCTATGATAAATATGTTTGCTATACCGT